>JAAYVJ010000223.1 GCA_012517265.1 Planctomycetota bacterium
CCTGCTCCGCGTCGGCGAGCTGCCAGGGGTAGACGAGCTTGCCGCCGTACATGTCGTCGGCGACGATCGGGTGTTTGATGTGCGAGAGGTGCACGCGGATCTGGTGGGTCCGGCCGGTCTTGGGCTCGCACTTGACCAGCGAGAATCCGCGAAACGCCTCCAGAACCTCGTAGTAGGTGATCGCTTCCTTGCCGATCTCCGGCCGGACCGCGTATTTCTCGCGGACCTGCGGATGCACGGCCAGCGGCGCGTTGATCCGGTCGGCGTCCAGCTCCGGCGTGCCGTGCACAATCGCCAGGTAGGTCTTCTGCGTCTGGCGATTCTCGAACTGTTTGGCGATCTTCCACTGCGCGGTCTCGTGCTTGGTGACGATCATCACGCCGGTGGTGTCGCGGTCGAGCCGGTGGACGAT
This sequence comes from Planctomycetota bacterium, assembly GCA_012517265.1. Taxonomy (GTDB): domain Bacteria; phylum Planctomycetota; class Phycisphaerae; order Sedimentisphaerales; family Anaerobacaceae; genus PLanc-01. The sequence continues at coordinate 413 of JAAYVJ010000223.1, forward strand.
GCCCGGCCGGAACTCCCCCAGTCCGCTGGAGAGCTGGTCGGAGTAGTGCACCAGCGCGTTGACCAGCGTGCCGGACTTGTTGCCCCGGGCCGGATGGACGATCAGGTCCGCCGGTTTGTTGAGGATGATGATGTCGGAGTCCTCGTAGATGACGTCCAGCGGGATATCTTCCGGCTCGATGGTCTTGCTGGGCGGCTCCGGCAGCGTCATCTCGACGATGTCGCCGTGCCGGAGCTGCTGGCTGGGTTTGGCGGGTTTGCCGTTGACGGTGACGCCGCCGGCGCGGATGGCGTCCTGCAGGAAGTGCCTGCTGAGATTGCGGAACCGGCCGTGGAGGTACTTGTCCAGCCGGCGCTCGCTGATGCCGACGCCCACGTGGAGCGTCAGATGCTGGCCTCTGAGATCCTGCAATTCGTCCATGGCAACCGCGCGTCTCACCCGCCGGTGGGTTTGTTCGCCTCGGCCGGGCCAACCGGCGCTGCCGGCTGCGGGGCCACGGCGCCCGGCGCTGGAACGATCGACGGGGTGTTCGCATCGGCCGGCTTGATCTGGATGGTCGGCGTCTGGGCCTGAGCCTGCGGCGTCACCGTCACCTTCGGCTCGGGAGGCGCGGGCTTGAAGACCACCGGCGTCTTGAAGTCGGCCATGATCTTGAGGCGGTATTCGGCGGCCGCCTGCGCGACGGTGCCGGCGTACTCGGATTTCTGACCCATCGCGCGGTAGATCTCCGCGGCCTTGTCGAAGTTGCCCAGTTCCTCCTGGCACAGGCCCAGTCCGAACTGCGCCGCGGCGGCCAGAGCCAGGTTCGAAGGCTTCAGGTCCAGCGCTTTCTGATAGCTCTCCTGGGCCTTGGCGATCTGGGCGGCGAACGCGTCGCGGCCGGGGTCCGTGGTCCGCAGATGCTGTTCGGCGCGGATGGCCTCGCCCCGTTTGATCAGGGCCAGAGCGGCCATGTTGTCGTTCGACGTGTCGTCCGCGAATTCCCGAAGGTCCTCCGCGAGCGAGCCCAGGGCCATGGACTGATCGCCGTTCTGAGACGAGGCGCGCATCGCCTCGTTGATTCTCTGCGGCACCTGCGAGACCAGCAGGGTGAGCCGTTCCTGGTTGCGGGTCGCGACGACATCCCTGCGATAGACGCTCCAGACGTACACGAGGATCGCCACCACGAGAACCGCCGCGACGATCGTGAGGTTCTTCTGATTCTGTTTCGCCCATTCCGGGAAGTTCGCCAGCCAGTCCGCCAGCTCGTTGGATTTCAACTCATGACGATGATCCGACTTCATTATCGTTCTCCGTTGCTCAGATCCAAGGGCTCTGACCCGGCATTATCGGGCCACTGAAAAGACAAACCAATATACTAACAAAAGCTCTTTTGCCTTGCAATGGAAGTATTGCGCAGTTAGAATTTTGCGCTGCTTCATGGGACCGGCGGAAGGGGAAGTCGGGCGGCAGGCCCACGGCGTTTGATCGCGTCGGTCCTGGTCGACGGAACGCAAGTACTGGGGATGGACAGAATGCCAAAGGCGAAAATCGCACGGACGGGGGGCTTCATCGGTTTGCTCGGTATTGCGGTCTGCGTCTGCGCGGTCAGCCCGACGGTTGCCGCGGCCGCCGGCGAGCGGCAGGCCCGCATCGGCGCACTCTGGGATTCGCAGCGGTACATCGGCATCGACGAGATCAAGGCCGGCATGGACGCCTACTGCCTCACGGACTACGGCCAGGCCGGGATCGAGAAGTTCGCTTTGAAAGTGCTCGGCGTCGTTCGGGATATCGACCCGGGGCGGAACGCCGTTCTCGTGATGGGCCAGGACGAACGGTTCAAGCACACCGGTCCGGTGGGCGGCTGCAGCGGCTCGCCGGTCTATATCGACGGTCGTCTGGCGGGGGCTCTGGCCTTCGGCTGGAGCTTCTCCAAGGACCCCCTCTACGGCGTTACGCCCATCGAGGAGATGCTCGAAGTGGGCTTGGCGGGCGGCGAAGGCGCGTCGAGCGCTCGATCCGGCGCCTCGGCCATGGCGTTCGACTACTCCAAGCCGATCGACGTGATGGAGGCGGCAAACGGGTTTGCCGGCAGGAAGCCGGGGGCGACGGGAGCCGTCGGGGGGGCAACTGCGCTGCCGTGTCCATTGCTGGTCTCCGGCTTGCCCGGGGAAGTCTGTCAGTACCTGGCCGAGCCGTTGGCCGAGGTCGGACTGACCGCGGTGCCCGGCCTGAGCGGCAGCATGGACGCCAAGGACGGGCCCGCGCAACTGGTCCCCGGCGGGACGCTCACCATGCCGCTGGTGACCGGCGACATCAAGATGAATGTGCTCGGCACCGTCACCGAAGTCCGGGACGGGCGCGTCTATGCGTTCGGCCACAGTTTCCAGGGCTACGGCCCGACCAATCTGCCGATGGCCTCCGGCAAAATCTATACCGTCATCTCCAGCCTCCAGCGATCGACCAAGCTGGGCACCAGCTCGGAGATTCTCGGCGCCATCACGGCCGACGAATCCGGCGCGGTTGTCGGCCGGATCGGGGCCAAACCGGCGATGATCCCGCTGACCATCCGGGTCGAGCGGTTCAATGCGTTGGAGCCCCGTACGTACAACTGCCAAGTGGCCTGCGACTCCGTGCTCACGCCGGCGCTGGCAAGATCGGCCATCGCCGGGGCGGGCTATCAGGCCGGGTCCTTTCCGCCCGAGCACAGCATCCGCTACGGTGCGACGATCGATCTTGAGGACGGCCGGTCTATCCGGTTCGCCAATGTCTCGGCGAACATGGAGATGATGGAAGCGACCTCGGAGTTGGGCGGGGCCCTGAATCTGCTGATGAACAACCCCTTCGGCGTGGCCGCGGTGAAGGCCCTGCAGTTCGACGTGAGCATCACCCCGCGGAACATCGACTCCTACATCTGGTCGGTGGACATCATCGACTCGAAGGTCAAGCCGGGCGAGGAGATCGTGGCCGACGTGGTGATCGAGTCCTATCTGAAGGAGAAGCGCAGGCATCAGGTCCGCATCGAGGTACCGAAGGATCTGTCGCCAGGCAAGTACAACCTGATGTTCCTGGGCGCTTCGGAATATGCGAGCTTCGCGAGGAAAGCGGCGCCGTACCGCTTCCTGGCGGTGAATTATCAGACTCTGGTGGACGCTCTGAACGTGGTCTTGAATGTGGACCGGACCAAACTGTACTGTCTGCTGGTTCTGCCGCCGGACGGCATCGCCTTGGACAAGGCGGAACTGCCGAACTTGCCCCGCACCAAGGCGCTCGTGTTGCAGAGTGATAGGAGATCTGTCGCGTCCATGCCGTACTCGCACTGGGTGGAAAAGACTGTAGAAACCGGCACCGTCGTTGCCGACAAGGAGATTGCGGCCATCACGGTAGAGAAATAGCCCGGCCGCATAGGAGCAATCATGGATAGATGTCGCCGTAAGGATCGCAGTGGCGTTGTGGCAGTTCTGCTGGTCGTCCTCGTGTTCGCCTCGGGTGCGATGGCTGTCACCAGCAAGGTCATCCGCCAGGCCAGTAGCAAGGACCTGCTGGCGGGCAAGACCGAAGGGGTGATCGTGACCTCGCGCGGGACCATTCAGCTCGGCCGGGCGGCCAAGGTGCTCGCCACCGAGTTCGACGGCGTCTGGTCGGTCAACAGCGTTGTCGTCAGCGGGGGCACCATCTTCCTGGGCACCAGCCCCAACGGCGACGTCTACAAGTACAGCCTGGGCAAGCTGACGAAGATCTTCCCGACCGAGCAGGAAGCGGCCGCCGTCAAGACGCAGGAAGCCAAGAAAGAGGCAGTGGCCGACGCCAACGCGGCCGGCCAGGTCGTCAACGCCGATTCGCGATTCGCCAACCAGCACATCTTCGCGATGGCGGTGGACGTCGCCGGGCGGCTCCTGGTCGGCATCAGCGGCGACAAGTGCAAGCTGTGCCGCTACGAGTCGGGCAAGATGGAGACCGTCTTCGAGCCGAACGACGCCAAGTACATCTTCGACATCGAGACCGACAACGTCGGCAACATCTACCTGGGGACCGGCCCCCAAGGCAAGGTTTATGCCCTGGACCCGTCGGGCAAAGTGGCGCAGCTCATTTACGACAGTCCGGACAAGAACATCCTGGCCGTCGCGGCGGGCAAGGACGGCTTGATCTACGCCGGCAGCGACACCCGCGGCCTGATCTACAAGATCAACCCGCGCACCAAGACTGCCGCGGTGGTCTACGACAGCGACGAGCCGGAGATCAGCGCGCTGCTGTTCGCCGAGGGGACGCCGGGGGAAGGGGGCGTTCTCTACGCGACCGCCACGGCGGCCAACGTCGTGGAGACCGAGCAGCGGTTCGCCGCCCAGCAGGCGGCATCGGGTCGGCCCGAGACCAAGGACGGCGACGGCAAATCGCCCACCTCCGGAGACGGCACGTCGCTCAAGATCGCCAACTCGAGTCCGTCGTCCGGCGGCAAGCCCCCGCAACAGCCGCGTCCGCAGGCCAAGCCGCCGCAGAAACCAGGCACGGCCAGCTACGTCTATCGCGTCAACAAGCAGGGGTACGTCAGCGAGCTGTTCAGTGAGCCCGCGGTGTTCCTGTGCCTGGCCGGGCAGGACGGCAAGATCCTCGTCGGCTCCGGCAATGATGCCCAGCTCTTCATGGTGGATCCGGAGGCCGAGCGGCAGGCAGTCATCTACGAAGACGAGAAGGCGGTCCAGATCACCGCGGTGACGGTTTCAGACCAGGACATTTACGTCGGCACGGCCAATCCGGCCCGGCTGGTGTTGCTCTCGTCGGGCTTCGCCTCCGAGGGGAAGTTCGAATCGGACCTGATCGACGCCGGCCAGCCCGCCAAGTGGGGCAAGCTCCAGATCGACGCCGACATTCCCCGCGGCTGCAAGGTTCTGGCGGCGTCTCGCAGCGGAAACGTGAAGGACGTGAACGATCCGACGTTCTCCGAGTGGACCGAACTCGTCGAAGTCACCGAGCCGGTCCAGTTGCGGTGCCCGGTCGGTCGGTTCTGCCAGTACAAGCTCGTGCTCGAATCGCCGGATGGACAGAAGACGCCGCTGATCCGCGAGATCGCCGTGGCCAGCACGGTCCCGAACCTGGCGCCGCGGATCGAGACGGTGGACGTGAGCCGACTCGCAGGTCCCGGCAAGGACGGGGCGTTCAAGATCGGCTACAAGGCCTCGGATGAGAACGACGACAAGATCGTGTACCGGCTGGACTTCCGTCGGATCGGGCGGACGAATTGGATCAAGATCAAGGACGAAGTCGAGGCGGACACCTTCGAGTGGGACAGCAAGACCGTCGAGGACGGCCGGTACGAGATCCGCGTCACGGCCGACGACGTCCGGAGCAATACGGTTGCCACGAAGCTGACCGGCAGCCGGATCAGCGAGGCCTTCGTCGTGGACAACACCGGCCCGATGATTCGCAAATACGCCATCGAGAAGAGCGGCAAGGCCGCGACGCTCAAGCTCCAGGTCACCGACGACCTGAGCGTCATTCGCTCGCTGGAATACACCATCGACAGCAACGCCGAATGGAAGGGGACGCTGCCGGACGATCTGGTCGCGGACACGACCGATGAGAGTTTCACGGTCGTTACGGAGGATCTCCAGCCCGGCGAGCACGTCATCGCCCTGAGGATCAAGGACGACGCCGACAACGTCACCTACAAGACCTTCGAGTTGAGCGTCGTGGCGAACTGAAAAGACGCGGAGCGGATGGGGCCGATGGGACGAACACAACCCATCGGATCTGAGCTGCTCCCCGGCAGGGGTGCTGTGAGAACGATTGAATTCGAACACATCGCAGAGGCGGTCCGATCGCTTTGCGTGGCGGCCTGTCACGAGCTGCCGGCCGATGTGCTGGCGGCTCTGGAGCATGCCGCGCAGAACGAATCCAACCCGCGGGCCCGAAGGGTGCTCGATCAGCTCGTCGAGAACGCGCGGATCGCGTCGCGGGACATGATCCCCCTATGCCAGGACACCGGGCTTGCGATCGTGTTCGTCGAACAGGGCGGCGAGGTCGCAGTCGCGCCGGCCGGGCCCGGCCGCCAGACCCTCCTGGAGGCGATCAATGAGGGCGTTCGGGCCGGATATGAATCCGGCTATCTTCGCAAGAGCGTCGTCGGGGATCCCCTGAACGGCCGCAAGAACACCGGGACCAACACGCCTGCCATCGTCCATCTGTCCTTCGTCCCCGGCGACAAGCTCACGCTGACGCTGATGGCCAAGGGAGGGGGCTGCGAGAACAAGAGCCAGTTCCGTATGTTCCGGCCCACCGCCGATCCGCGTCAGATCGCCGACTGGATCGTCGACGTGGTTCGCCAGGCGGGCGCGGACGCCTGCCCTCCGTTCGTGGTGGGCGTGGGGATCGGGGGCAATTTCGAGACCTGTTGCCTCCTGAGCAAGAAAGCCCTCTTGCGGAACCTGGGCAGCCGCCATGCCGACGCGTTCTACGCGAAGATGGAGCAGGAGCTGCTGGCGACCATCAACGCCCTGGGCATCGGCCCGCAAGGCCTGGGAGGCGACACGACCGCCCTGGGCGTGCTCATCGAGACGGGGCCTTGTCACATCGCGTCGCTGCCGGTGGCGGTCAACATCGAGTGCCACAGCCATCGGCACAAGACGATCGTCCTGTGATCGATGGTGGATGATTGGTGATTGTCGACGGGGGTCGGAACGCGGACCAATCGATCGACCGTCGTCAGACGACCGAATGCCTCATCATTCGTCTCCGCCCTTGAACGAGGACATCCAGGGCGCCGCGCTCTTCCAGTCCGGCAGGGGGGCTCCGGTGTCGAATCGCTTGCTCCACTTCTGACGCCAGAGGTCCTTGAGCCAGACCTTCTCGACGTGGTAGTCGAGGTAGACCGCGTTGATCGCCTGCTGATGGCGGTTGACGCAGAAGCGGTTCATGGCGTTGTCGTCGCCGGGGTATCGCGCCTCCCGGCTGTCGTCTTTGGGCGGCGTGTCGGTATGGTCCGGCCAGCCGCACCAGAACCAGCAATCCAAAAACAGCGGGATCTGGGCCGCGCCCTGGACATTGGGGGTCTTCCAGAAGAACTTGGCCGGCTTGCCGTAGAGGTCTCCGCCGGAGGGCTGGGCGTTCTGATAGACCCATCCGTTGATGCCGTAGCTGCCCCAAGTGCCTACAGGCCGGCCGCCGCTGGGGGCTACGATGCCCCAGGCGGTGATCGCGTCGCCGCCAAGCTCCAGCGTGGCAGTCGCACCGCCGGGAGCTGCGACCTTCGTCGCCATCGGGCAGACGCGGAATTCCTCGTCCTTGTGATAGTAGTCGAAGAGCACGTCGATCCAGCGGCCGGTGCTGGCGGTTCGTTTGGGGAACATGCCGTTGTTGTCGTCGGTGTACATGGCCCAGATCGCGCCCCATTGCTTGAGGTTCGACTGGCAGATCACCGCGCGGGCCTGTTTGCGGACCCGTTGCAGCGCGGGCATCAGGATCGACATCAGCAGCGCGATGATCGCGATCACCACGAGCAGTTCGATCAGCGTGAAAGCCTTCGGTTTCCTCATTACCCCTTCCTCTCTGCAAGGAAATCGAAGAATGAGATTCCCTTGAAGAATGCAGACCCAATGTCCATCTTGCAGGAATTCAGTTACTGGGCGATGTTCGTCTTTCCAGGATAGTGCAGGTCTAGCCAGTCGGTGTCCACATTGGGCGGATTGAACGCCACGTTCTTGCCGTAGCCTTTTGCCGCGGCTTCCGCTCGACTCATGCAGTAAGTGATGGTCCGTTTGTCGTCCCATTTCTTGCGTTCGGCGTGGCCGTCCATGAAGCTGAAGGTGCAGGCGTCGCTGTGGAAAACGCCCAGCGGGTCCCACATGGCGCCGGTGAACGGCGCGTAGGACCAGCCGCCGTGATTATAGTTGCCCGAGGCGCCGTCGTAGATCTCCTCGACGAACAGCATCTTGTTGGCCGGATCTTTGAAGGTGAACAACTTCTTGGGGTCCTTCTTCTCCACCGCCTTGAGGTAATCGGGCAGAGAGTAGCTGCGATAGATCTGGTAGGCCGGCGTGTTTCCCAGGGGGGTGCCGAGGCTCTTGCGGTTGTCGCCGCTGCAATGGTAGACCTTCACATCCTTGAGATAGGGATACAGGGCGCCCTCGCGGAGCCCGTTGTAGCGCTGCTGGATCGTCACGTCGCCCGAGGACATGCCGACGATCGTGGTGCCGGAGTAGTCCAGCGGCGGCATCACCCAGGCGGGGATGCCGTCGGTCTTGGTATGGGAGGCCATGCCGCCGACCATCTCTCCGTCGTTCTCGTCCGCGTACATGATGTAGGCGTGGGCGAGAGACTTCTGGTTGGCCATGCACGTGACGCCGCGGGCCTGCTCTCTGGCGATCTTCAGGGCGGGCATGAGGATGGCCATGAGAATGGCAATGACGGCGATCACGACGAGCAACTCGATGAGGGTAAAAGCCTTGCACTTGCTCACGACGCACTCCCCTAAAAAGCACATCTGTGTCGGCACCGGACTCCTCCAGCATACCCGTTCGGGCCGCCGCGCAGAAGTCCCATCGAAAAAAAACGGACCACCAAACCGGCGGTCCGTTTCGAGTACTCTCTTGTTGCTGGCGAGATCGCCGCCGCGAGGTTCGATTACTGAGGCATCAGACGGGCCGCCTTGGTGCCCCACATGGCCCGGGCCGCCCAATACAGGTCCGGATTGCCCGGCTGCGACTCCGAGAAGGCCGTGGGAGGCACTTTCTTCCCAAACTCGATCGTCCGCTGGTCTTCCCACTTGTGGTACTCGGAGTGACCATCGGCGAACCCATAGTTGGTGCCGTCGCCGTGACGCACCGGCGGCGGATCCCACCACTTGGTCTGGTTCGTGTACACGGTCCAGCCGCCCAGAGCCGAGGGGTTCGTTCCACCATCATCTACGAAGACGATGCGAAAGGTCGGGTCTTCGATCTTCGATCGTTTCTTGATCATCTCGGCCTTCATGTCAGGCCAGTCCTTGCAGTTCATTGCGTCGGAGCAGGAGTAGGTCCGCTGGACGTCGCTGACCAGCGTCATGTTGGCGTTCTTGCCCACCGTCGAGCATTTGTATACCGACAGCGTGTTCGTGTAGGGGAACAAAGCGCCTTTGCGGATCGCTTCCTTCTTCTGGAACACGGTGTAGTTGGTCTCCCAGTCCTTGAGCACCCAGGGGGTCTCGTTGGGGTGGATGCTGTACTCGCCGGAGTCGCCGTTGACGAGCTTGTCGTCGTTCTCGTCGGCGTACATGATCCAGGCCAGGACCAGTTGCTTGCAGTTGTTCAGACAGCCGGTGCGCCGCCCCTGCTCCCTGGCCCGGTTCAGGGCCGGCATCAGGATCGACATCAGGACGGCAATCACGGCGATCACGACCAGCAACTCGATGAGCGTGAAACCCATCCTGTGACTCTTGCATCCCTTGTCGTGTCTCATCGCAGTACTACGCCTCCCATGGATCGTGCCCCATTCATCCTATACGAACGAAACCGCCGGCCTGAGCCGGCGGTCTTTCTCAACAATCTGTCGATCAATACTCCTTGTGCGGGCGAATCCAGTCCGGCCAGTTCTCCGGGTTGACGCCGCCGGCCTTGGTCCAGGGCCCGTTGACGTTCCAGGCCTTGTGCCATTGCATGACGTAGAGTTCCTTCAGGCCCGCCTTGCGGACCGACCAGTCCGCGAAGGAGACGTCGGTGAAGCCCCGATGGCGGTTGATGCAGACGCGCCCCATGTTGTTGCTGGACCAAGCCGCTTCCTCCTGCGCCGCAGGTGCCTGGCTCTCCAGGGGCCAGGTGTCGAAACGCAGTCCGTCCATCATGACCGGGACATTGCTGGCGTTCTGGGCTTCCATGATCTTTCGGAAGCCGTTCTTGGCCGGGACGCCGCCTTCAAACGTGCCCGTGGCCGGGATGGTCAACAGGTAGCCGTTCAGGGCGAAACTGCCGTTGAAGCCATTCTTGTTCATCATGTAGGTTTTGCCGCCGTATGTTTGCGAAGTCGGACTCTTGAAGATGCCCCAAGCATTGTAGATGTTCAACGTCGCCGCTTGGGTTCCGGCTTCATTGTAGATGGGCTTGGTCGCCGTCGGGCAGAACCACATCTCGTTCTGCTTCCAGTCCTGCTCCTTCTCCGGCAACTGGTGGACCCACCAGTAGCCCATGTCCGTAGTCCCGGAATAGAATTTGCCGTTGTTCTCGTTGACGTACATGTTGAAATTGAGGTTCCAGTTCCGCAGGTTCGCCATGCAGTTGATCTGGCGGGCCTGGTCTCGGACCCTCGACAGGGCCGGCATCAGGATGGCCATCAGAATCGCGATGATGGCGATAACAACCAGAAGCTCAATCAGCGTGAAGCCACGTCGCCTACTCATACCAGGACTCCTTCTACCTAGAGCACACACAGGACACGGAAATACCTACGCACACAAGATGCCACGCGCGGGCATCCTGTTCCACCAAATCCTGTTTTTTTCCACCCAGTACACACCTTGACCCACGCTCGCCATTATAGCGAGCGTCCCGAAACGATGCAAATCTAAACTCCGCAAATCACCCAGTCCTCCGCGGCCTATGTTTCTCGCCGGCTCGGTCGGGCCGGCCCGAGGCCCGTTCAGGACGCGGGTAAGAGGTCCCGGCAGGCGTTCGCCACGGCGACATACTGATCGGGCGACAGCTCCTCCGGCCTGCGGGTGGGGTCGACGGCGCACTGTTCGAAGATCGCGGGCCACAAGTCCCGGCCGGGCAGTTCCGGCGGGGCGGCTTTGACGCAGGCCCGGAGCATCTTGCGCCGGTGGCCGATGAAGAGGCTCACAACGGCGCCGAAGAGGCTTAAGTCCTTTATATTGCTGATCTTAGCCGGGTCTCGGGCGTAGCGGACGATCGCGGAATCCACCTGGGGCGGCGGCCAGAACGCCCCCGGCGGCAGGGTCCGCAGCATTTCCACCTTGCCGGTCGCCTGAAGGAAGATGCTCAAGGTCCCGTAGTCCCGCCGGCCGGGCGACGCGATCATCCGCTCGGCGACCTCCTTTTGCACCGTTACGCACATCGCGTCGACGGTCGTTGGGCCCTTGATGAGGTTGATCATAATAGGAGAGGCCACGTCGTACGGCAGGTTCGCAACCAGCAGCGTCCGGGGCGTCCCGGGGAGCCTGGTTCTCGCGGCCTCCACGGCCTCGACGACCGCCGGGGCCATCGAGCCCTTGTTCGACAGGGCGTCGGTGTGGAGGGCCTGCACGTTGACCTTTTCAGCCAGCCGGGACCGTGCGATGCCCGCCAGGGTGGGGTCGAGTTCGACCGTCACGACCTGTCCGGCGCGCTCGGCCAGGGCTTCGGTCAGCGAGGCCGTTCCGGTCCCGATTTCCAGGACCACATCGCCGGCGGTGATCCCGGCCGAGTCGACCACCAGCCGCATCAGGTTCAGATCCACGAGGAAATGTTGGCCCAGCCGGCGGTTCGGGGCGACGCCGGCAAAGGTGAGCAGTTCCTGGATTTGACGCTTTGTCTGCATTTAGGAAGACAAGCACGAAATTCGAGATTCGGATTTCGGATTTGAATTTGGCGGCCCTTATGCGATATCGCTTGGCTCTTCGCGGTCTTCGCGGGTTGTGGCGTCGCCCGCCGGTCGCCCGCTGGGGGCCACCGGGGTCGGACGGAAGGCCCGCTTGGTCTTGGCCATCTGGATCGCCATCATGATGGCGGACTTCATGCTCGATGGATTCGCCAAATTGCGTCCGGCGATATCGAACGCGGTCCCGTGGGCCGGGCTGGTTCGCACCGTCGGGATGCCGATTGTGATGTTGACCGCGTGGTCGAAGTCCAGCAGCTTGACCGGGATCATGCCCTGGTCGTGGTACATGGCGACCACGGCGTCGAACTCGCCTCGGGCGGCCTTGACGAACAGGGCGTCGGCCGGGATCGGGCCGGTGCAGTCGATGCCCTGCTCCTGGGCCAACAGGATCGCGGGGCGGATGATCCGGTCCTCCTCGTCGCCGAACTGGCCCTGCTCCCCGGCGTGCGGGTTCAGGCCCGCCACCCCGATGTGCGGGTTCTCCACGCCGAAGTACTCCTTCAGGGCGTCGTTGAGCAGGTCGATCGGCTCGAAGACGCAGCCGATCGTGAACTTGTTGCGGATGTCGAACAGGCCCAAGTGGATCGTGGCCAAAGCCACCTTCAGCGGACCGGCGACGAACATCATCGCCTTGCGGGGGGCCTTGCATTTCTGGGCGAACAGCTCCGTGTGTCCCGGCCAGGTCGCGTCGGCCATCTTCCAGCTCGCCTTGCTGATCGGAGCGGTCACGATGCCGTCGATAATGCCCGCTTTGGCCGCGGCGATGGCGTCGGTGCAGAACTTGATCGAGGCTTCGCCTGCCACTCGGCTGGGTTCCTTCAGCCAGGGCGGCACACTGTATTCGTCGTAGTCGGCGACCACGACCTTGTAGGGGTAGTCCCGGCTGATCTTCTCGTGCTGGTGCCGGCCCCAGAAGGGTTCGATCTCCGCACGATCGGCGGCGTAGCAGAGTTGCTCGTTCATGCCGAAGACGATGAACTTGGCCGCCCGCCGGACCTCAGGGTCGGCCAATGCCTTGACCACCACCTCCGGCCCGATGCCTGCGGGATCTCCCATGGTCACCCCGATGACCATCTGTTCGGAGATCGAATTGCGAGTGACCTTTGCCATTAGAAGCCCATCTGCCGCAATCGCTCGACGGTCAACGGCTGCTGCGCGGGCAGCAGGACCTCCAGTTGCCGTCGGACGATCTTGACCAGCACGTCCACTTCGATGTTGACGCGTCTGCCTTCATATGCGCTGCCCAGCGTGGTCCTGTTCAGGGTTTCGGGAATCGCCGCAACGCGAAAACCGCCTGCGCCCAGCCCTGCGATCGTCAGGCTCACGCCGTCCACCGCGACCGAGCCCTTATGGACCATTTGGTCCAGGAGCTCGCGGTCGACGGCAAACTCTACTTCGGCGAACTGCCCCAGCGTCTTGACCGAGCGGACCGTGCCGACGCCGTCCACGTGACCCTGCACGATGTGTCCGCCGAAGCGGTCGGAGGCCTTCATCGCCCGTTCGATATTGACCTTCGAAGCCGGGCGCAGGCTCGCCAGAGCCGACTTGGCCAGTGTCTCAGGGCTCACGGCAAAGGTGGCCGTCGAGCCCTGGAGTCGGGTCACGGTCAGGCACACGCCGCTGACGGCGATACTGTCGCCCAGGCGGCACTCCTGAGCCAGCCCGCCCAGGTCCACCGCGAGCGATCCGCCCTCGGAGCCGCCGGCGAGGGCGACCGCCTTGACGTCGCATACAGCTTCTATAAGTCCAGTGAACATAACTACTTATCTCTCACGGCGTTCTTGCCTCCCGTTGTGATATCGCCACCCGGGACGGCCTCCCGCTCCTCCTTGAGCCGTGGGTCTATGCTATGATTTCAGACCCCGGCCTGTCAAACAATTGTTCCCCCGCCCGCCGGTTCGCAGGGTGGGTGCCCGGCCCGCGCGTTCTCCAGGCCGGGATGTGGCTGACGCGTGGGAGGTGAACTCGATCGCCCGGCTGATATTCATCGCGCGTTCTCCAGGCCGGGATGTGGCTGACGCGTGGGCTAAGAGCCCACCCTACATGCCTGCAAACGTTCCCGTCGCGAAATCTCATTTGCGGGGATAAAGGAGCGTGCTAAGATGGCCGGGCAACGAATTGCTCTGGAGATTGTTGTCGATGCGGTCCCTGCGACCGTCTCGGCTGGGAAAGGAGCGAAAACCGTGGATTCGATATGGGTCAAGATCGCGGGTGCGGCTGTCGTGGTCGTCGTAGTGATCGTCGTGCTTGGCAGGTTCACCGGCGACAAACCCGAGCCGGCGCCCGTGGAGAAGGACAAGACCTTCTACGACATGGCGGATCGGGACAAGCAGTTCAACGAGGAGCCCAAGCCGGTCGAAAAGCCGCCGGCCGAGACGGCCCAGCAGCCTGCCGCCGAACCTCAGGCCCAGCCCGAGCAGCCGGCCCAGGAGACCGCCTCGCCTGCGCAGCCGGCGGTCGCTCAGGTCCCGGGCGTCGTTCTGCCCAGCAGCATCACGCAGCCGACCACGCTGTATTTCAAACCGCTCAGTGAAGAGGACGACATCGCGGCCCAGCAGATCCTGCCGTACGCCACGGCTGGGCGGAGCATCGGCCGGCTGCCGATCATGCAATACGGCCTGATGATGAAGGCCATCGAGCAGATCGAGCAGCGCTGGCCCGACAGTTGGTATTGCTTCCGGGCCAAGCAGATGATGGAGGAGATCACTCAGTACTCCGACCGCTACGCCATGATGTACAAGATCACGCCGCAACGGCTCGATATCAGCAAATTCCTGAAACCGAGGCGGGGGACGGAGCCTCGGGAGGTGCAGCCCATCCGATGACGATGACACAGACGCTTGTCGAGACGATGCCCGTGATTTCGATCACCGCCGAATGCCTGCCCGAAGCCTGGGAGAAGGCTGTTCTGGCTGTCTGGGACCAGGGGTACGAGGTCAAGACCCAGTACGACAAGCCCGGCGACCCGCCCAGCAAGGACGCGACGGTGATGATCGCGGTGACGAATCCCTTCAACGAGCCCCGCATTCACAAGAACTTCCCCGGCGGGCCGGAGGAACTCGAAGCCTACCGCCAGGAGGTGGTGTCGGGCATCCACGACCACTGGATCGACCCGGCCGCGGGCAAGTGGACCTACACCTATCACGAGCGGCTGTTCGCCTATCGGCCGGTGGAGAACCTTCGCGATCCCAAGAGCCCCAAGCCCTTCG
>JAAYVJ010000019.1 GCA_012517265.1 Planctomycetota bacterium
ATGGAGACGAAGGGAATCGAACCCTCATTCCGGCGATGCGACCGCCGTGTGCTCCCGTTACACCACGTCCCCGGAGATCATGGATTGCATTTTATGTTCTATCGGTTCGATGTCAACAAGTAATTGAATGGTTTTGAGGGAATACCCCCGCAGGAGTCAGAATTGCCATCGGTCGAAGGAGACGATGCGTTCGAGGGGCTCCCGGCGGTGTTCCTTCGGCGTGTCGGCGGCGTAGCCGAGAGCCAACAGCTCGACGATCACGACGTTCTCCGGAATGCCGACAATGGGGCGGACCCGGTCGGGATAGAATGATCCGATCCAGCATGTGCTCAGCCCTAACTCCGTTGCCTGTAAGCACATATGTTCCAGAGCAATGGCGACGTCGATGGGGCCGACCGCTTGGCCGCAGCGCATGACGTGGTCGCTGACCGAGCAGGCGATCAGGATCGCCCCGGCATTCTCCAGAAATGTCTGATTGTTGGCGGCCTGAGCCAGTTGCTTCTTCCTCTCCCTGTCGGTGACGACGACGAAACGCCAGTCCTGAAGATTCTTGGCCGACGGAGCTTGCCTGGCGGCTTCGAGCACGGCCAGCAACTTGTCCTGCTCGACCGGTTTGTCCTGATAGTTGCGGCAGGAGCATCGATTGCGGATCGCCTGTGCAACGTCCATGTGTTCACCCCTCGAAAGTTCATAACTGCTGCAATTGAGCCCATATACGGCTCACCGACAATATACGCCGCGGGCCGGCTTGACGCAAGGACCAAAAGCCGATATCCTGAGCCTTCCTTGGGGCGGTTAGCTCAGTTGGCCAGAGCGTCTGCCTTACACGCAGAATGTCGCAGGTTCGAATCCTGCACCGCCCATTTCTCTAAGGCTCGAAGAGCCAAAGAGTTGGGAGCGAATCATCCTGACTTGCCCCGGGAAACCGGCTTCGGGCTTGACCGTCGATGCGGTGTGCCGACAGATCGGCGCAAGTGATGCGACCTGCCGCAACTGGTTTAGAACCTACGGCCATCTGAAGGTCGATCACCACGAAGCCCTGCTGGACGAATATCGCCGGCGGTACGACCACCGCCGGTCGCGTGTCTGGCTTCGACGGGGCCCATTCCTGCGGGGAAGAAGTTGTCGACTCTCGGACGTCAACTGGCACCCAGGCGGGGAGCAGGCCAAGTCTCGCTGAGGGGGTGTTTGGGATTGTCCCGAGTGCGAGGGCTGTCTTGACGCACCCGTGGAAGCGAGCGAGGTGGGGATGAATTGTTCGAGCGGCTGGGGAAATGGCTCGGTAGCGGCAAAACGCTGAAGGCGACACCCGATCGCTAGGCGAGTCTTGCATTGGAGTCTCTCGAACCGAGACTGCTCTTGTCCGGAGCCTCGGGAACGAGGATCCGTGGTCGCCTCGTCTGGATGTCGCCCTGGCCGTCACCCTCAATTCCATCGCGGCGGTCGGCGCGCGAGCCGATGAGGCGGGCCAGCCGGGGACGTTTGTCCCTCCCGAGGCGGCGGAGACTGAAAGACAGGCCGGTCCGAGTCGGGGACTGCGGGGCGACGGACACGTGCAGTTCACTACATCCCTCCTTCGCGGCCTGATCCTTCTGGCGTTCGACCAGAAGCACAACGCAGTGGATCCGGCCGAGATGCCGGAACTCGATTTGGCTTCCCTTCGCCTCGAGCCGCTCCCGGCGGATGATGCGATCATGAAGGACAGGCCGCTGGGACCCCTCGCGGCATAGGGTGGTGTTGCACGCGGCCCTGGCGGGCAAGCCCGACACCGAGGAGGGGACGCTCTTACTGGCCCGCAATGTCGAGCCCGCGCGGGGTCCCGACGGACAGTCCGACACCGCTCTTCGCTTCAACGGCAGGGATTCCAGGCTGGTCTACGACGCCCTGAGGTCTCCGCTGCGAACCTACTCGCTGGCCTGCAACAATAGGCCGTTCATGAACGCTGCTCAGTGGCAGACCATGGTGCGATGGCTGCCGGAGGAGCTATGGCGTCAGGTCGATCCCAAGGTCGCGATCCAGAACGACGTCAACGAGATGCCCCGGGCCGGCGCCCTGGCGCTGCTGGACCTTGGAGGGCGGTATCTTCTCACCGGCAGCAACAAAGACAGCGGCGGCGTGCCGTTCCCTCCCCCCTCGCCCCGTGCTGGACGACATCCGGGGCAAGCGGGGCGAGGCACGCGAGCGGCTCCGGCGGGAGAAGCTCGAAGATGTCCCTGCAACCCCCGAGGGGAACGCGGCATTGCTGGAGACGCCGCACGCGTTCGTCTACACGCAGGCCTTGCGGCATCCTCGACTCCAGGGGGACACTCGCGTCGTGGAGATCTGGAAACGCCAGCCTCGCGTCCGGCTCACGCTGCGGGTCAACCGGCTGTCCTCGGCTGCCCCCGAGATCTTCTACGTCGCGTTCCCATTGCCCGTCGGCGGTGTGTTGCCGCGTTTGAGCAGCGGAGGTTGCCCCTTCACGCCCTTTGCCGACCAACTGTCCGGGACGTGCCGTGACTATTTCGCCTGCGACGGCTGGGCGTCAGGCGCCGCCGGAGGATATGCACCTTCTCCATGCCATGGTTTTCAACAATTTCTGGTAAACCAACCTCGTTGCGGACGAACACGGGATCATGGAGTTCCAGTTCGACCTCCTCTGGCGGCCGAGCGCCGAGGGCTCTGCCCAAGAACTGGCCGAAGCCCTGGTCGCGGAGCCTGTGGCGTTCATCAATCCGGATGCCGCGGAGGATACCCGCGTCATCAGGGACCTCTATCGGCCGTGAACGATGGGTGGGAGAAAGCTTGAGCCGGATCTCTTTCGACGGTAAGCTGTAGTCCCGTGTCCGGCAGGGTGTGCTTGGGATGCGGACGTCGCAGGAGTCTGGTTGCCGAAGGAAATCGACGGGATCGCAGAAAGAGAGGACCCTATGAGGCACGACAAGAACACGACAACCACTCGGCGTAGATTCCTGGCCCGGGGGGCGCTGGCCGCAGGCGCCGTCGCCCTGCCGTATTATGTCCCGGCTTCCGCGCTGGGAGGCAATGGAGCCGTCGCGCCCAGCGAGCGGATCGTGATGGGCGGCATCGGACTGGGCGGCCGGGGCTCCTACGATCTGGGGTACATGCTCACCGAGCCGGACGTGCAGTGGGTCGCGGTCTGCGACGTCCACAAGGGCCGGCGCGAGGCGGCCAAGAACACGGTGGACAGCAAGTACGGCAACAAGGACTGCGCCGCCTACAGCGACATGCGGCAACTCCTGGCCGAACGGGCGGACGTGGACGCCGTGCTGATCGCCACCGGCGACCGCTGGCACGCGCTGGCCTCGATTCTGGCGATGCGGGCGGGCAAGGACGTCTATTGCGAGAAGCCCTCGTGTCTGACGATGACCCAGGGCCAGGCGGTCGTCGAGACGGCCAAACGCTACGGCAGGATCTACCAGACCGGCGCCCAGCGGCTCAGCGAGGCGAACCACGTGTTCGCCATCGAGATGGCCCGATCCGGGCGGTTGGGTCCGATCCACACCGTTTACGCCGACTGTCGCTGGCGCGACGGATTGCTTCACGACTGGTTGCCGGCCGAGCCGGAGCCGGCCAAAGAGGAACTCGACTGGGATCTCTGGCTGGGGCCCTGTCCCTGGCGTCCCTACAACGCCGGCTACGTCAACGGCGGGGGGTGGTACCACTACTACGATTTCGCCACGGATGTCGCGATGTGGGGCGCGCACACGGTCGCCCAGGCCCTTGCCGGGCTGGACATGGAGAACGTGTCCTCGATCGAGTTCGAGTACGCGGGGCCGGACGCGACGATGGTGACGCGTCTGGCGAACGGGGTCAAGCTGGTTCTGTTCCGCGTCGCCGGCTCGGTGTGGGACCCGTGTCAGTACTGGCACGGCGCCTGCGGCGAGCGGTACGAGGGTCCCGAGGGATGGGCTGGAGCCGCCGACGGCTACGCGCAGCCCGACGTTTCCTCGCCCGCGATGCTGGATGAATTCAAGAAGGTCGTGGCAGAATATACGGGCCGGACGCAGCGGCCGATGAACCACGTGCGGGACTTCCTCGACTGCGTGCATTCCCGCCGGCCGACTGTGGCCAATCCCGACATCATGTATCGATCCATGAGCATCTGCCTGGCCGCCGACATCTGCGAACAACTGAAGCGGAACGTGAAGTTCGATCTGCGCACGTCCGAGTTCGTCGGCGATCCCGAGGCCAATCGCATGCGGTCTCGCGCGATGCGCGTGCCGTTCACGATTTGATCGGTCCTGTGGCTCGATGAAGACGGCGTCGCTCAGGGCGACTCTTGCATCGAGCCCGGCGGACCCGAATCCGACCCTATGAAAGGAGTGCCGAATGAACAGCAGATGGATACTGTGGATGGTGGTCGCGACCACGTTTGTCGCAGCCGGCGAGGGCGTCGGCCAGGAGCGAGGACAGGACTCGTGGGTCGCTCTGTTCGATCCGAACGTACAGAAAGATCTGGCCGGCTGGTCGGTTCACAGCGGTACGGCCAAGTACCGCGTCGAAGGCAATGAGATCGTCGGCACGACAGTCAAAGGCAGCCCGAATTCATTTCTCTGCACGAACCGCCAGTACGGGGACTTCGTTCTGGAGTTCGAGGTCAAGGTCGATCCCCGGCTCAACTCCGGCGTGCAGATCCGCAGCCAGATCGCCCCGGCGGAGATGGCGTTCGTATTCCCCGATCGCGACGGGAAGCCTCAGTCCCGCGTGATTCCCGCCGATCGTGTCTACGGCTACCAGGTGGAGATCGCGACGGAGAAGGCGGGGTCCTCCGGGAGCATCTACGACGAGGCGCGTCGCGCGGTCATGCTGGCCAGCACGAATGCGGACCCCGCCGCGAGCAAGGCTTTCAAGGACGGCCAATGGAACAAGTACCGCATCGAGTGCAAGGGCGATCGCATGCGGACGTGGATCAACGAGGTCCCGTGCGTCGACCTGCGGGACAGCATGACCCTGCGAGGCGTCATCGGCCTTCAGGTCCACGCCATTGGCAATGACGAAGGCCCCTACGAGGTCCGGTGGCGGAACCTCCGGATCCAGGCCGCCGACGGGGGCGCGGGAACTGTGGACATCTCCGGACCTGACCGCGTGCTCCAATGCACGCCCAAGTGGACCGGGCCGCGGATGGCCGACGGACGCCCGAGGGTGTCGGACGATCTGCTCAAGCGAATGAGGGGCGTCCCGATCACGATGGCCTGGGGCATCGTCAGCGGCGCCGGCTACCACAACTGCTATGAAACGGCGCTCGGCTGGCAGATCATGCGGCCCGAGGAGGCCATCGTCGGACGTGTGCTGACCGCCCAGTACATTCCCATGCAGCCGGACTTCAACAAGGTGATCATGGACCAGGGGCGCGCCGAAGGGCGGCTGGGCAACTCGAACTCCTGGCCGATCGACATGCTCCAGAAGGGCGATGTCTACGTCGCCGACGGCTTCGGCAAGGTCCTCGACGGCACCCTGATCGGCGACAATCTGGGCAACGCGATCTACGCCAGAAGCGGCAACGGAGTCATCTTCGACGCCGGCGTCCGCGACCTGGAGGGGCTGGAAGAGATCGAAGGCTTCAACGCCTGGCACAAGGGCGCGGACCCGAGCTATCTCAAGGAGGTGATGCTCAGCGCGATCAACGTCCCGATCCGGATCGGCCGCGCGGTGGCCTGTCCCGGAGATGTTGTCCTGGCCAAGAAGGAGGGCATGGTCTTCATTCCCGCCCATCTGGCCGAGAAGGTGGTCACCGAGTCCGAGGCCATCACCCTCCGCGACATGTTCGGGCATCAGCGGCTCAGGGAGGGCAAGTACACGCCGGGCCAGATCGACAGCCGCTGGACGCCGGAGATTCGAGAGGATTTCCGCGGCTGGCTCAAGAAGAACATCAACGAATTGCCGGTGCCGAAGGAAGTGATCGAGGAGATGCTCGACCCCAAGACGAGAAACTGGTGAGACGAACAACACAACGTGACTTGCAGCACAAGGAAGCACAACCCATGAAGCACCAGAAACACGACCGACAAGACGAGACAGCCGTTTCGAGACGTTCGTTGTTCGCCACCGCCGGGGCGGGTCTGGCCGGCCTGACGTTGGCCGGCATGATCGACGCCCCGATTGAGGAGCAGGTGGCCTGCGCCACGCAGAACGTGTCGCGCAGTTCCAGTCCCTCGGAATTGCGAATCACCGATCTTCGGATCGCAGTGGTCGGTCGGGCGCCGATGCGGTGCCCGCTCATCCGCATCGACACGAATCAGGGCATCTGCGGCTACGGCGAGGTCCGCGACGGGGCCAGCGAGCGCTACGCGCTGATGCTCAAGGCCCGTCTGCTTCGCCAGAATCCGTGTAACGTGGAGATGCTGTTCAAGCGAATCCGCCAGTTCGGCGGCCACGCACGGCAGGGCGGCGGCGTCTCCGGCGTGGAGATGGCCCTGTGGGATCTGGCGGGCAAGGCCTACGGCGTCCCGGTCTATCAGATGCTCGGCGGCCGGTATCGCGACAAGGTCCGGCTGTACGCGGACACGCCCGACGGCGAGGTAACCGGCCTGAAGAAGCGGATCGAGCAGGGATTCACGTTCCTCAAGTACGATTGCGGCATCCGGAACGTCCGGGATGTCCCCGGCGCGTTGAGCTATCCGACCAAGGAGCCCAACTGGCAGGGCAAGCACCCCTTTACCGCCATCCAACTGTCCGACAAAGGGGCTGCGCTGATGGCTGAAAAGTTCGCCGCGGTTCGCGATGTGGTCGGGTGGCAGATCCCTGTGGCTTCGGACCATTTCGGGCACATGGACGTCAACAGTTGCATCAAGCTGGGCAAGGCGCTGGGGCCGTATCAGGTGGCCTGGCTCGAGGACATGGTCCCGTGGGAGTACACGGACATGCTCAAGGAGATCAAGACCGCTGTCGACATACCCCTGTTGACGGGCGAGGACATTTACACGCTCGACGGAGGCTTCAAGAAGCTGATCGACGAGCGTGCGATCGACATGGTGCACCCCGACCTGGCCACCGCCGGCGGCATCCTCGAAACCAAGAAGATCGGAGACTATGCCGAGGCGACGGGCATCGCGATGGCGATGCATTTCGCCGGGACGCCCGTGTCCTTCATGGCGAACCTGCACTGCGCGGCCGCGACCGAGAACTTCATCGCCCTGGAGCATCACTCCGTTGATGTCGACTGGTGGGAGGATCTGGTCACCGGGGTCCCGAAGCCGTTCCACACCGGCGGTTTCGCCCGTGTGCCGGATGGGCCCGGTCTGGGGATCGAGCTGAATCTCGATGTGGTCAAGGAGCATCTCGATCGCGGCTGCGAGCTGTTCGCGCCCACCGACGACTGGAACCAGGACCGGTCCAACGACCGGCTCTGGAGCTGACCGGCTTTCGTCTTGGGCTCGCACACGACAGCCAGGAGTGATTCATGCCGGTGAAACGTTCGATGCTGACGCGTCTTTGGATTGCGGTGGCGGTCGGTCTTGTCGCCACAGCGGTTGCGTTTCTCGCGGGTCGCAGGGGCCTCTGCGGGCCTTCGCTGATCGTCGTGTTCGCCTCGCTGGCGTTGTATTGCAGGAGCCATCCGGTTCTGAGAGGTTTCACTTTCACCGCATGGGTCTTCACATTCGTGTCCGCTTCGATGGGCTATCCATGGGCGTTCATGAAGTGGTTCGGGTTGGACCTGGGCGTTCTGATCGTGCCCTTGATCCAGATCATCATGTTCGGGATGGGGACGACCCTGAGCGTGGCGGACTTCGCCCGCGTGGTCAAGATGCCCTGGCCGGTCTTCATCGGCTTCGTCCTGCAGTTCACGGTTATGCCGTTGACGGCGCTGACGCTGGCGAAGGTGTTCGGGTTTGAGCCGGAAGTGGCCGCCGGCGTGGTTCTGATCGGATCGGTTCCCGGCGGCGTCGCTTCGAACGTCATGACCTATCTGGCCGGAGGCAATGTCCCCCTGTCGGTGACCATGACGGCCTGCTCCACGCTGGTATCGCCCGTCATGACGCCGTTCCTGATGGAGAAACTGGCGGGTCAGTTCATCCGCGTCCAGTTCGTGACGATGATGTTTGACATCATCAATATGATCATCGTTCCGATCGTCGCGGGTCTGGTCGCCAATCGGATTCTATACGGACGGCAGGAGGCCTTTCGCAAGAGCCGCGCCCTTGCGCTCATCGGGATCGCGGGTGTCGTGCTGGGCTGCTGCATCGCTTTGTTCGCCCCCGCGGGCGTATTCACCTGGGGCAACGCGGTCCTGAAGAAGGACGGCTTTGTCGTCGGGACTCTTCTGGTCGGCCTCGTCGCGCTGGCCAAACTGGTCATTACGGTCTGGCTCGGACGCACGGGCAACTGGATGGACAGGACTCTTCCGATCGTCTCGATGGCCGGGATCGTTCTGATCATCGCCATCATCACGGCCCGTTCGGCCGAGAAGCTGATGACCGTAGGAGTCTACCTCATCGGGGCCGCAATCCTGTTGAATCTCGTCGGGTACGTCTTGGGCTATTGGTTTGCGCGAGCGGCCCGTCTCGACGAAAGCTCCTGTCGCACCGTCGCGATCGAAGTGGGCATGCAAAACGGGGGGATGGCCTCGGGGCTGGCGATGAACGTGCTCCACAGCGCGCCGGCTGCCCTGGCGCCCGCGGTCTTCGGACCGTGGATGAACATCTCCGGCTCGGTCCTGGCGACATGGTGGCATCGCAAGCCCGTTGCCAGGGACACGGGCGATGCGGGGCCGGCGGATCCGGCGGCTCAGACGCGGTGAGCCGGAGGAATCCATCTGGCGTCGCCCAGAGTCACCGAGTAAGATAGCCATTCAGCGCGGACGCTGATGTCGGCAGAAACGTCGTAGGGGGGAGGGTTGACTTGAGAATTGAGGAGCATGACCATGAGAGACCATGTGCAAATGAAGAAACCGCAAATCATGTCCCGTCGCGAACTGCTGGGCGGCGCCGCTGCGGTGGCAGCCCTCGCCATGGCGCCCGGCGCCATGCTGAAAGGCGTCGCAGGGCAGACGGCGGGCAAGCCTGACTCGAAGTTCGGCGGGGTCCAGATCGGAACGATCACGTACAGCTATCGCGGCTTGCCGGGCACAGCCGAGGACATCCTCAAGTACGTCGTGCAGTCCGGGATCAGTTCGATCGAGCTGATGGGCGAGCCGGTCGAGCAGTTCGCCGGGGTGCCGGCTCTCGCCCGCGGCGGCCGTCGCGGCGAGATGAGCGAGGAGCAACGAAAGGCTGTGGAGAAGAGTCGGGAAGAGCAGCTTCAGTGGCGTCTGTCGGTTTCTATGGAGAAGTACCAAGCACTCCGCAAGCTCTACAACGACGCAGGCGTCGAGATTCACATCGTCAAGTTCGGCAATATCGGCGACGCCGGCATGACCGACGGGGAGATCGACTACTATTTCAAAGTCGCCAAGGCCCTCGGAGCCAGGGGCATCACGCGGGAGCTGTCGGAAGACGCGGCCAAGAGGCTCGGCCCGATCGCCGACAAGCACGAGATCATGATCGGCTTCCACAACCACACGCAGATGACCCCGCAGACTTACGAGGGACCGATTCTATCTTACGGAAAGTACCTCGGGATCAACTTCGACATCGGCCACTACGTCGCCGGCACGAATCGTTCGCCGATTCCGATCATCGAGAAGTACCACGACCGGATCTTGAGCCTGCACCTGAAGGACCGCAAGGTCAACAACGGCGCGAACATGCCGTTCGGCCAGGGCGACACCCCCGTGGCGCTGGTACTTCAATTGCTCAAGCGGGAGAAGTGGACTTTCCCGGCCGATATCGAGCTGGAGTACCCGGTTCCGCAGGACTCCGACCCGGTGGCCGAGACGGCCAAGTGCGTCCAGTTCTGCAAGCAGGCCCTGGCCTGATCGGCCTGGCAATGGCCGCGACAAGAAGATCCTTGCGAAAGAGGCGGCAATGACGAAGTCCCTCCGAGTCCTGGCAGTCGCTGTTGCTCTGACCTTCTCGCTGTTTGCCGGCACCGCCGGCGCCGAAGCGATCGATCTGACGCTCGGCGCCGGCGACACTCTTCGTGTCGAGCCGGTGGCTGCGGGCATCATTCGAGTTCGAATCGGCGCCAACTCGCGGTTCGAACCGTCCTTGATGGAACGCTACGGCATCGTGCGGACCGAGTGGCCTGCATGCGATTCGTCGGTCCGCGAGGAGGGGGACCTCACGTGGATCAGCACGGACGCCGGGACGTTGGAGGTCCGCCGCAGCGACGGACGGATGCGGCTGCTCGACGGTCGGGGCCGGATGCTCTGCGACCAGATTCTGCCCCAGCTCTCGCATTGGAGCGACGCTTCGCTCCAGGCGTTCAAGACGCGCCAGGCCGCGATGGCCGAGTACTTCAAAGGGGAGAAACGCAAGGGCGGGCAGATTCAGATCGTCGGCGCCGTCTCGCAGGACAAGGCACAGTACTCGGAAGTCATGCACGAATTCGATCTGCCCGACGACTCGTTCGGGGCGACCTTCAGCATTCGCGACGACGAGCGCTTCTACGGGCTGGGGACCGCCTCCTCCCATCGCCTTCAACTGCGAGGGCACGGCTATCGTCTCTGGACGCAATACCGCGGCAACTTCGGCTACGACGGCAGGCCCGGCGGTTGGGAGCAGACCGAGGGCCCGATTCCGCTGCTGCTGAGCACCGGCGGCTGGGGCCTCTTCGTCAATACGACCTGGGTCCACTACTACGACATCGGCCGCTATGAGCCTGATAAGATGTTCTTCTGGGGGCCCGGCGGGCAGCTCGATTTCTATCTTCTGATCGGCGACTCGCTGCCCACGTTGATCGAACTGTACACCGAGATCACGGGCAAGCCTCGCCTGCTGCCGCTGTTCGGGTACGGCCTGACCTACGTCGGCCAGATCACTCAGAACGAGCATGAGATCTGCAACGACGCCAGGCTCTTCCGCGAGAAGGGCATCCCGTGCGACCTCATCGGGCTGGAGCCGCAGTGGATGAAGAAGAACTACGACGCCTCGCACGAGAAGGAGTGGAACCCGGACAAGTTCTACATCCCGGCGTGGATGGGCCCGGACTCCAAGAGCGGCACATTCATCGGCGGGCTCGATCGGATTGGGTTCAAGCTTTCGCTCTGGCTCGTCTGCCGGGACGATCTGACGATGGAGGAGGAGCGGCAGATCGCGATTCGCCAGGGGCGAGGCAAGGACTTCCCTGCCGAACCTGACGCGTGGTTCAACCACCTCCAGAAGTTCGTCCGCAACGGCGTTCGCGCCTTCAAGATGGACCCGGAGAACCTCATTCAAGAGCATCCCGACCGGAAGTACTACAACGGCCGGTGCGACCTGGAGAACCACAATCTTACGCAGGTCCTGTATCACAAGCAGATGTGCCTGGGCTACGAGCAGTTCACGAATCGCCGGGCGATGACGCACTACTGCGCCGCCTGGGCCGGCGTGCAGCGCTGGGGCGCGACGACCATGGGCGACAACGGCGGGGGGCAGAAGGCCCTCGTCTGGATGCTCAACTACGCCATGAACGGGCACATGAACACCTCCTGCGATATGCAGACCTCCGGGCAGGGGATACACTTCGGCTTCCTGCAGCCGTGGAGCCAGCACAACAACTGGGCCTATACGACCCAGCCGTGGTTCCTGGGCAAACAGAACGAGGCGATCTACAAGGACTACGCCCGGCTGCGATACAGCCTGATCCCGTACATCTATTCCGCGGCCCACGTGGGCCATCTCACGGCGATGCCGATCTTGAGGCCGATGCCCCTGGCGTTCCCGGATGATTCCAGACTGGGCGACTGCACCACGCAATACATGCTCGGCGACAGCCTGCTGGTGACCGCGTTCACCGACAAGGTGTACCTGCCGAAGGGCCGCTGGCTCGACTACTGGACGGGCGGCGAGTACATCGGGCCTGGCGAGATGGCGTGCGCCTATCCCACGAATCGGGCGGGGGGCCTGTTCATTCGGGCCGGAGCGATCCTCCCATACTGGCCGGCGATGGACTATGTGGGCGAACAGCCCGTCGAGACGCTGACGCTCCACGTCTATCCGGAGGGCACGAGCGACTACACGCTCTATGA
>JAAYVJ010000224.1 GCA_012517265.1 Planctomycetota bacterium
CTTTCGACGCACACAACGCCCACGACGCAACGCGCGGTCCGCCTCGACCGCGAGGCATTCATGCTACCGCAGAGCGGAGAGGATGGAAAGAGGCTTTCGGCTGCACACCGGAGCGGCCGCGACTCACCTGGCGGTGTACGTCGCCTCGTTCAGTGCGCTCCACTGGCCGTTGTCGAGGACCCTGGCCTTGACGCGAGCGTCGCCGTTCAGGGGGATGGGAGCGGCGTACCGCACGGCCGACCGGGAGAGGCTCGGGTCGGCCGCCGAGCCGTCGGCGATCGCGACCAGCTTGGCGGAGATCAGGAAATCGGAACTGGTCGAGCCGGCGTTCATCGCGTGGATGGCCAGCACGTTGGCCCCCTGCCGGAGCAGACCGACGTGCGAAGAGACGTCGAAATCGACCAGGGAGACCGCGTCGGTGTCGGAATGGCTGCCGGCGGCCGCGGAGTTCCATTGCGGCGTCCCGGTGAACAGATCCCGGGCCACCTCGACGCCGTTGAGATAGGCGACGAACCCGTCGTCGTATCGCACCCTCAACGCAAGGGTCGTCAGATCGCGCAGGCTTTCGGCCGTCGCGGTGAACGGAATGCGGAGGTAGCAACTGCTGCTGACGCCGTACATCAGGCTCGCGACGTCGATCTGGAAGAACGCCTCGTATCCCGTGCTTCGTTCGAAGCCGACGCCGCCGAAGCCGCTGATCCAGCCGGAGTCGTCGAAGGGCTCGCCGCCCCGCCAGGCGTTGCCGATGTCGCCCTTCGGAACCAGAACGCGTTTGGCCGCGTTCTCGGCGACGAGAACCGTCTCGCCAGCCTGTTGCGGCCGGCTGCCCGGAACGCGGGGATCGGCGCCGTCGAGCGTGTAGTAGATCGTTCCCCTGGCGTTCGGGTTGACCATCGTCAGGAGGTCCCCCCGCGAGATCGGGCCGCCGTGCAGCGGCTCGCCGTTGACGAGAAAGACGGGGGGATCGATGGTCGGATAGAGCTTCTCGGCCCGCAGGACGTTGATCAGGGCGTAGGAGTTGGCCGTGTCGTGAATCGCGGGAAGGTAGTTGTCGATGACGTTGTCCCGTTCCACGAGCCAGGAATCCTCCCGCGTGAAATAGTAGTCGGGGCCGTGGGGAGCGGGCGGGTATGCGTTGTGGTTGACGTTCGTCAGCGGGTTCGGCTGCTCGATGGTGTTGCCGTACGGGGTCTTCATCTGCACGTCCCCCCAGCGGGCGGACTCCGCGACGATCGCCTTGTCGATCCAGCCGGCCAGGTCGCGGTAGCGACTCTGCGAGGCGGCCAGACTCAGAGCGCCGTCGTGGAAACAGTGCTTGTACACCCGATCGGCGAAGAGCATGCGGAACTCCTCGCTGGTCCGCAGCTTCTGAAAGACGCCGCCGGCTCCGTTGGCGTTGTCGATGCGGGAGGCCGCCCGGCCGTGATAGTCCAGGACGATCTCCTGATCCCAGACGAAGAACCGGAACCGCCCGTCGCCGCTGACGGCGTTGGCGGCGGCGTAGCCGTTGTGGTGCGGCCAGTCCTCGGCATCCGCGTAGAAGTGCAGCAGCATGTAGTCGGCGAAGTTCTCGACGTCCAGATACTCCTGCATCTTGGCGTATCCGGCCGGCGTGGCCGGATTGACGGCCATCATGGCGTTCCAGCGTGGGCCGGGGGTCCCGAAATCCTCGTTGATCTCCCAATCCTCCGGCTCACCGCCCAGGCGGTCGGCGAAGAAGTCCGGCGCGATTCGCTCGCTGAGGTTGTGCAGACCGAAGTACAGGCCGTTGACGTACAGGTGCACGAAGCTCCCGTAGCTGGACGGCTGGCCCATGTCCCGAAGGCTCTCTTTCATCCAAAGGTCGCGGAGGTATTGGGAGTCGTTGGGCCGGTACCGGGCGGAATCCCACGAGACCAGCGCCCAGGAGTCGGTGAAGCCGGCCCGCAGAATGAGCTGATTGAATTTGTCGACGGTCGACGCCGGGAACAGCGGATACCTGAGCTTGGCCGGGCCGTACTCGCCGGTGAAGGTCAGCCGGAGCGAGTGCTTCTGCATCCGCCAGGGCCGGCGGCTGGAGTTGCCGTGGACTTCGACCTTGCAGTCGTACTGAAAGCCCTGCGTCCCGTCGGGCAGGATGTACTCGACGGAGCACTTGCGTTCCCAGCGGCTCTGGGGGTTGGCGTAGATGCCGGAGGCCGTGCTGATGAAATCGTCGGGGTTCATCGAGATCGACACCGTCGGGACGGCCAGCAGCGCGTCGCGGACCGAATAGCCGGGCAGCGTGCTGCGGACGACGCGAGGATCCATCTCGTAGTCGGCCGGAACGATGCCGCCGACCTCGCTGTTGTAGCCCCAGGTGCTCGGCCAGCCGGGCGGCTTGGGGCCTTGAAGAGCGACATCGTCGACGAAGATGTAGGAATCGGTCGTGACGCCCGCGGACTTCCACTCGGCCCGGAACGCCGCGGACCGCACGTGGGTCGTCGTCGCGATGCGAATGGGGATTGCCGGATTGTAGATCAGGCCGTGCTGTTCCGTGGGCTCGGAGCCATCCAGCGTGTAGCGGATCGCCGCATTGGGCGTGTCGCAGAGGATCCACAGATCGAACGGCTCGTCATAGAATCCATGCTCGCGGCTGTGGACCGTCTTGGCGACAAGACCTGGGAAGCCCCGCTCGTTGGCCCGGCCGGGAGTCGGCGGCGAGAAGTAACACGGGACGCCGCGCCACAGGCCGTACGAGATGTCCGTCTCCTGCGGCGGATACGCAGGCGCGTACTCATGCACGACACCGCCGCTTGGATCGATCAGAGCCAGGTACTCGCCGTCCTTGTCGAGGGCGAAACTGGCGTGGAGGCGTCCCGCCTTGTCGACGCGATCCTCGACGGATGCGCCCGACGCGAAGACCACCAGATACCCCTTCGCGGCGATCTGCGTCCCCGGGGGAAAAGACCACTTCGCCGGATCGGTCGGATCGTCGGTCAGACGCCAGCCGCCCAGGGAAACCACGCGGGAACTGCCGTTGTACAGTTCGATCCAATCGCACGCGTCTCCGTTCCCGTCCAGGAGACCGCCGCCGTGGGAGGCGAGAAACTCATTGATCACGACGGACGAGACTTCGGGCCCTTCCACGATCGGAGGCTCCTCCTGCGTCTGCTGATTCTCCAGGACGAAGGCGTTCATCACGAAGAAGGCCTGGGAGACATCGGCAAACGGCTGAATGTCGAACGACAGCGCGACCGGGTGAAGCCCGTCCGACACGATCGTCGCCTTGAACGTCGTCATCGCGTCGACGGAAAGGTCGCCGTTGGAGATGTCGACGCCTGTCGTCGTCGCGATGCCCCGCGCGTCGGCGATCGTGACGTCGAACAGGCCCGTCTGGTCCTGAGGATCGTGATGGTACGACGTCCAGAAGTAGCCGCCCGCCGGCAGCCCGCTGATCAGCAGAACCAGCGGGTCCGCGTTCGCCACCCGGCCGTCCGTCCCGATCCAGTCCGCGACCAGATCGGAACCCGACGACCGACGGTTCATCTGTTTGGCCTCCTGGGCCGGATTGTTCGTCCAGACCGGCGTCACGGCGACGGTCGTCCCAAAGGCGGCGTAGCTCTGGGTCGTGAACGATGCTGCGGATTCGTGGCTCGCGAAGTACCCCTGCCACCCCGCCTCGACGGGGCCGCCCGTGGGCGTGAAATCGACCTTCAGAGAGGCTGCCCAGGCCTGAACCGTCCAGGGCGAGAAAACCACAGCAAGCAGGATCAATGCTTTCTTCTCGCGCACTCCACAGCCCTTCCGTCGAACAAAACAACGGGGCTCATGTCGCATGGACACGAGCCCCGCAAGGACTCAAGGAAAGATACATCTGTCTCTTACGGCTTGTCGAACGGCTTGGTCCTTCCGGCCAGCGACGCCATCTCGGCGTCGGACAGGACTCGGCCGTACAGAGAGAACTCGTCCATCGCGCCGGGGAAGTAGCGGCTGGGCTCTTCCGACCGCAGCACGCCCAGGGCCAGCTTCTGCAAAGCCTGGTCGAACGGAGTCGCGCTGGCCATCGTGGCGGCCGCCACGCCGTTGACGTAAATCGTCATGGCCTCGGCCGATTTGACGATGCCCACGTGGTACCAGACGCCGTCGGCGTAGTTGGCGTTGCTGTACAGATCGGTGCCCCCCTGCGCGGCCACCGGAGAGCGGTGCAGGTAACGGATCTGGCCGTCGGCGCCAATCTCCAGCAGGAGGCCGTAC
>JAAYVJ010000225.1 GCA_012517265.1 Planctomycetota bacterium
AAACATGCTGGCTATGAGGGCCGCAATCTCGTAGGCCGGGTCTTCGTCTTCTTCCGCCCCCTCTTCATACTCCTCGTGCTCGTCATATTCCTCGGCCTGGTCGTCCTCCTCGTCCGACTCCTCGGCCATCCTGCATCGGGGCGGGAGCCAATCCTCAACCGGTCTTTCCCACAACTCGGGTTGTCCGCTGTACGTACTGCGATTCTCCAGGATGTCCAAGGCCTCGGCGTATTCGCCGACCCCGGAGATGTCCGCGGACCGGTCGCAGAGCCGCCGGATGAGTTCCGTGTGCTCGGTCCGATGGAGGATCGCCAGCGTCAGAGCCGGCCAGCCGGCGTCCCAGAGCTTGATCTGGCCGCGATCCGCCCGTTCGAGGGTTTCGACGCACATTCGAACGATTCTCTCCCGCAGACCCTGGTCGTCCGTCTTGCCGGCCAGCACGGTCAGGCCCCAGAGGAACAGCCACGCGCCTCGGGTGTCCGGCTCGGCCGCGATGGCGTCCAACACCGCGGGGAGTACGACCGGGCCCATGGCTCCGGCGGCTCCCATCAGGACTTCCAGCGACAGATCGGCGTCGTCTCGGCCTGCCTGGACGAGCCTCTCGACCAACAGGGAGCCGATTTCCCGCCGCGTTTCCTCGTCCAGAGAGGGGGCGGCCAGGGCGAAGATCCCCGCCACATAGAAATCCCCGCACCCGGTCTCCTCGGACAACATCTCGTAGGCTCGATCGTACACTTTGATGAGCCGGGGGATCAAGCTGCGATCGGTCGCCAGCGCGTCGGCGAACGTTCGCATCGCAGGCCAGGGGATGGAATCCTGTCTGCATTCGATTCGGTCCCAGGGCAGGCAAAACGCAGGATTGTCCATTAGACGTCCTTTCTCAGGAACGGACGCGTCGGGTCCGTCGGCCATTTCTGTGTTCTGTCCATCCCTCTGATCATATTGTCCTGCCGTCAAGAAAGCGAACCAATTCTGGATCTGTCTGTTCATTTCGGTCGTCGCCATTCATGGGCGTGGGGGCCCTCGCCGATCCAGGGGAACGCGGAGATCCGCAGCCGGGCGGCGCCCATGGGGATCAGCGTGACGGTCTCTACCGGCTCGTCCGACTTGACCGGACTGGATTGCACTTCCTCGATCAGGCCGCGTTCGTCGGGCTTCCAGTTGGCGATCTTCCTCGCCTGGGCCGTGATCTCGATGGGGGCCGCCTCAGCGGCGAACGGCTGATTGTCCGCAGGCCATGTCTTCGTGCGAACCTCGAACTGCCTGGCCAGCGGTTTGGTCGCATCGAGCACCAGGCCGTAGTTCCAGGCGGTGGTCGGATAGACCTCCCAGCCGGGCCATTCGTCGGTGCCGCCGTGGCGGACATACTTCTGGCCGATCTTGAGCGAGTAGGTCAGCGGGCCGCGGTCCAGGCAGACGCTGTTGCCGTTGCGGGGCCAGTAGCGAAGCCGCAGTTCCATGGGGAAGGTCAACTCGACCGAGTCGCCGTCCGCCCACCTGCGATCGACCACCAGGAAGGTCCCGGGCTCCGCGTGGGCCGGCGTGTTGTTGCCGTTGATTCGCAGGACGGGCTTGGCGCACCAGCCGGGGATACGCAGATAGAGCGGGAACCGCACCGGTTTCTCGACGCCCACGGACAGGCGGATCGTATCCTCGAACGGATATCGCGTGCGAGTCTCGACCACGACCTGCCGGCCGTTGCCGACCTTGGCGGTGACCTCGCAGGCGGCGTAGAAGACCGCGGCCAGGCCGTTGTCGGGCGTGGCCATCCAGAGGTGCTCGGCGAAGTACGGCCAGCCGTGCGCGACGTTGTGCTGGCAGCAGCGATAGCGGTGCGGGTCGTACGAGAACATGTCGCCGCCGTTTTCGATGCCGGGGGACTTGTCCTTGCCGTCGAGCTGGCACTGGTTGGGGCAGACCAGGTAGTGGAGTCCCTTGAGGTCGGCCGTCATCGCCGGCGGGAACGTGTTGAACGCGACGTCCTCGCAGCGGTCGGCCCAGGTCAGGTCGCCCGCGATCTTGAGCAGCATTTCGCAGGACAGCATGAACTCGACCGAGGCGCAGGTCTCGATCCCTTGGCGCGGGCCGTAAT
>JAAYVJ010000226.1 GCA_012517265.1 Planctomycetota bacterium
CCCACCAGCCCCAGACGTCCGGTTCCCGTGGCGGCAACCATCGTTTGGAGTACCGGCACACCTCTCTCGATGGCGATCTTCATGTCGCTGATCTCGCCCTGGTAGGTTGTCTGTCCGGCCGTGGCGAAGATCGGCGCCAGGAGCGAAACACTCGAACGGACCTTGATTGCATGCCCCGAATTCGGATCCCCGGAAATGGCTTCGCCGACATCCAGAGACTCCAACTCCATGCCGGCCCAGTGCTCTCCCTGGTCGACGGGGCCGCGAGGGACGATCGCAAACCGCACGGCCCGCTGGCTCTTAGGCGCCAATGTGAGTTCCCTCGGATTAAACCGGATCCATGGTGCGATCGAGTTTTCCCCGGTCGGGGCCATCTGCAGCCCTCCGTCTTCGGTATAGCTGAAGTGCACGGCATTGACGCGAAATCTCGCCTCCTTGTCGGACAGATTGGTCACATAGAAGACGCCGGTCGGCCGTTTTCCCTGGATATCAACTTCGACGAACGACGGTTTGATCGCGATGGTGGCCCGGACTGCGCCGGTCCACCCCAAGAGCAGCATTGCCACGACGCCGGCGACGATCGTGATGTTCTTGCTCGACATTTGCATGATTCTTCCCGCATCAGGATTAAATGATCTGAAAGACAATCGTAATTGGCCCGGGCCGTGAAGGTTCCCTGACTCAACGTTAGGTTTGAATCACCGATTGTTACCTGCCAGCGGTCCCGCCACCGCCCGTCACAATGTCGGGCTGGGCGACGGCCACGAGACGGATCCAGCCGCTGTACCAGCCGACGGGCAGCTCGTAGTCTTCCTGGTCGTAGGTGACCGTGACGTTGACCGGATGGCTGAACGTGCCGTTGTCGCCGCTCTCGAAGAGACCGGTCACAGTCGTCAACGCATCCATGCCATTGAGGTTGTCGGTGCCCAGTCCCTGGCCGTCCCACTCCAGGAAGTTGTCGCCGGCGCCGCCGACCTCATTGCCTACGTTGCCCGTCCCGTGCATGGAAAGGCCAACCGCCACCTTCGCGCCAGCACCGACGACGGGAATCTGATAGATGCTCGCCGCCGAATCGCCCTTGTAGAGATTCGAGGCCATCACGTACATGTTGACCGCCTCGGTGTTGGCCTCGACGGTGAAATAGGCCGTGACGTCGAAACGGCCCGTTGCAACGGCCTGGGGCACCAAGGCTCCCGTGGCGATCACTGCAATGGCCGGATTCACATGAACTTCGATTTCCTGATCCGCCGAATCCTCCGGGTTGGCGATGATCTGCCCAAATGCGAGATTGCTAACACACACCACCGCAATCAGAATAGCCAACAAATTCTTCGCTCTCATCATGTACTCCTTTCAACTCGGTCCTTCACTATTTCCATGGCGCACGGGCCAATTACGATTCATCCTTGACGGCGGCGGACAGCCGCAACCTGTCCTTGTCTGTGCTGGGGGGGGGCGGACTCGCATTTCGGCACATGCAAACACTCCCCACCCCTGTTGCCCGCAACAGATAAGGGCAATACAGGTACAGAACCACCACATACTGCACAGGCACGCCTGCATGCAGCGACCCGTGCTGTGATTGCGGCCTCTTCTTGTGTCGAGGTCGCAGTAACGTCGTTGCGCCGCAACCCGGCGGTCCTTTGCGAAGGCACATCGCCGAACGCGGAACTCCATACCCTGAGACCGCACATCAGAAAGCGGGAGGAGACGTCTACCGGAAGACCCCCTCTGTCTTCGCGATATAAGCGAGGACAAAGCAAGAGCAATCCTTATGCTCAGATCGACGCTCCATCCGTGAACCGTATGCCCCAGATGAAAGAAACAGCTCACATACCGAGTTGTGAGATACACCCCCTTACTCCGAGGCAGATGCAATCCCACCACTCAGTCAGTCCAACGTAGAATCACGGACTGTGTCGCTACCGCAATGAAGTGTCGCCGATCTGATTACGTGACATGTGTCATCGCCACATCCTTCCTCCCTGGGCTTCCTGTGGGCTCTTGAATGTTTCAGATCCACAAGCTTCCGTTTCGTTCCGTGACGCCGGCTCTTGCGGTGCCAACGTCCTCCGATAGTTGATACTGATAACGTGCGGCGGGTGGTCCCGTCAAGAGGAAAAATGAAGAAATTTGTGCGCCACCTTGTCGTCATTCCTTGGATCCCACCCTGCGTGCCGCGGGGCATCGAAGCCACGTGTCGTCGTAAATGTCGTTCCATGCTTTGGTTGCGGACAAAAGCGGCACGGTATGCCGCTGGCGGGACGTTGGGGTCGCGATGGGCTGGGATATGGAATCGAATTGCGGAGGTGCGGCATCGTCTGCGTCCTATGTCGTTCGTGCCGGGGCTGTCCCCAAGGGGCGAGATGCGGGAAAAGGAGTCCGACAAAGTCCTGATATCATCATTAGTGATGATGTTGGGTATCCTGTGGGTCGCAATGTCACAGGTGGCTTGTGTTTTGTGTTGTGCATTCGAGGGCTGCGTCGAGAGTCTCGGGACGACGACCTCGCGGCCACGGAGTGACCTTTGGCAGGGCATCATTGGTTTCGACGAATCTTCAGAGGAAGGGGGCACAGGATTGGACACAGGGCTGTCGGATCGGCCTGTTGCGGCCGGTCAAGGGGACAACTACAGGGCAATCCGAAACGAACCACGATGCTGCGGCAAATGTCGCTCCGACTCCAATCGGGGCGAGTGGACTTGAACCACCGACCTCTTGCACCCCATGCAAGCGCGCTAGCCAAACTGCGCCACGCCCCGAAGCGTCCCGGTATTGTAGTGCGGGTGCAGGCCGCCGACAAGTGTTTTTTTCATTTTTGTCC
>JAAYVJ010000227.1 GCA_012517265.1 Planctomycetota bacterium
CGTAGGTTCGAATCCTGCCGGGCGCACTTCTTTCTGGACTACACCGACTCCGGGCATCTTCTCCACATGGGGTTTGCTGAGGCGATTCGCTGAGCGACCCAGTGTGGGCCGCCACGAATTGCACGGCCCGATCGCCTTCTGACGCCACTGTGTTCCAGCAATGCTGGCTCGTCCGCCCGACGGTCCTTCAGTGCGTCAGGGAGTACAGGATGATGTTGATCCCCATCTGGATGGTCTTGCGGTAGCCTTCGGGGCCCCATTCCACGCCGTGGCTGTCGCACCAGCCGCAGTGGAGGTCGTTGGAACTCAGAAAGACCGCCAGGCGATCGCCCAGGAACAGGCCGCGGGCGCCGTGGTTCTGGCCGTGCGTCCCCCGCCCGCCGGAGTACTGCAGGTACGGCAGCCCGATGTCGCCCAGGTCGAAAACGTTATGGAACACCTCGTGCTCGCGGGGGATCGCCTTGACGGAGCCCCTGCCGAACAGATTCTCCAGCAACTGGAAGCAACTCGCGTAAAAGAAATCGCCACCGGAACCGACGACGCAGTCGTCCATGAGAATGAAACCGCCCGCGGAGAGGAAATCCTTGAGATTGCCCTTCTGGTCGGAGGTGAGCTGGAAGTGATTCTCGCCGGTCATGAAGAGAAACGGATAGTGGCGGAGCAGGTCGGGGTCGTCGAAGGTCACCGCCGCGTTGAGCTGGCCGTCATAGGCGTATTGCGGCTGCCAGTCGACCGCTCCCTGGATCGGCTTGACATGGCAGCGGACGACGCGGGACAGTTCGCGAAGGAGGTTGGCGTCCCCGCCGGGGCGGACGTTCCAGACGTCGGGCCCCTTGCCCCGACCTTTGAACGGCAGCTCGACCACCTGGACCCGCGGCAGGATGAAATCGTACTCGTCCAAATCGGTGGGCTCGCCCAGGGCGTTGGGATCGTACCCCGAGTCCGCAGGGCCCGATCTCGTTGCGCGACGAACCGCAAGGAGAGCGTCCCCCCCGCCAGCAGCCATGCCGAGCAACGCGCCGCCTGCGAATTTGAGAAGATCTCGTCGTCTTATGAACTCCATTGCGTCACCTCGTTCTCTCCGATGCTCGCCAGATCACCTCGCCGGGACAAGGACGAATCCCGCAGCCAGGCGCCCATCCCCGCCGTCCTGCTCGTATCGCCAGGGCCGCTCCGAAGGCCGGCCATCGCCGTCGTCCTCGATGCTCGGCGTCTCCGTAGCAAGCAACTCCATCCGCTGATACCACTGCTCGATCTCGCGTGCGGCCGCGGTGAAGGCTTCGAGCACGCTGATCCGGCCGTCGTGGTTGGCGTCGCTCTGCTCGCGTGCCAGGGCCGGGACGAAGTGCAGGCTGAACCGAGGGCCGTACGTCTGTG
Organism: Planctomycetota bacterium; assembly: GCA_012517265.1. Lineage (GTDB taxonomy): Bacteria > Planctomycetota > Phycisphaerae > Sedimentisphaerales > Anaerobacaceae > PLanc-01. Next base: position 1,378 of record JAAYVJ010000227.1, read on the forward strand.
CCTCCGTCGCCGCCAGAACGACCACCCGGCCGGGATGGGCGAGGGCCTTGGCCGCCGCGCCCGCGCAGGGACAGTCCAGCACGACAAGTTGGGATTTTGCTTTGACGGCGGCCAGCCACTCCGCTAAGTCATCCTGCGTGATGTCGGGACCGGACAGGTTCAGTCGCAACGAGCCCCCCGCCGCGTTCGCCTGCCCAACGTAGTAGAAGACGAATCGATCCACCTCTCGCGCCGCCTGGGCACAAGCTCCAATTCTGCGTCGGATCTCCCGGGCGGTCGCGGCATCAGGCGACAGCACGACCAGCCGCTCGGACGGAATGCAGGCCTTCTCGTTCAGATATGTCCGCAGCCCGCCGAGCGTCTGACTCCACGCGGCAAGATCCTCGGCATCCTTGCCGATCCCGCAGACGACAACCGCATAGGTATCGCCCACCGGCCGGCCCCCGGCCGTCGCGGCGGAGAACACGGACATCGTCAATGCGGCAATCGTCACAGTGGCAACCATTTGAGCATTCCTCACACAAGCCCGATCGCCCGACGGATGAACCAGCCGGCCGAGAGCAACACGCACAGGGCGATCAGCACCGGCCACTGGGGCCAGATACTGCTGACCGTCTCGACCGTTCCGATCTCGCGTCGGGGCACGAAGACCTCGGCGGCCTTCTCATCCAGGTCGGCGACGTGGACGTAGCGACCGTGGATTCGCTCGGCCAACGATCGCAAGAACGGCTCATCCAGATCGACGCACGACATCTCGTCCCGAACCGGCGAGAGATTCGTCGCGAGAGTCCGCTGGCCGAGGAACGAGCCGTTGAACTCCGCCTGAGCCGTGGCGACCACGGACTGGGCCGAGCCCCAGTCGAGCGTGGCCCGATAGTACCCCCGGCCGGTCGGCTCCATGCTCACGACCTCCTCGCCGGCGGTCAGCAGGACGTTCGCCCCGGAGACCGGCTCGAAGGACTTGTCCATGACATAGGCGTTGAATTCGACGCGGCGGGGATCGTCCGCCGTCCGCTCGGCGAA
>JAAYVJ010000228.1 GCA_012517265.1 Planctomycetota bacterium
CACGACGTGGAGGCCGATGCCGGCCAGCAGGAGGAAGCCGCCGCCTTTGTGCACCCACTCGAATACCACGTAGGACAGATGGTCCGCCAGGAGGGCCGAGAGCGTCTGCGTGACGGTCAGCACGGCCAGGATCGGGTTGAGAATCTTGAACATCGTGTTCTTCTGCATGGGCACCCTCGCAACAACTCGCCGCTGTCTGAGTTGAGACTACTTGGGGAACGTCGTCTCCGGATAGCGGGCCAGGACCTCCAGCAGCATGTCCGGGATCTGGCTGAGCATCGGCGTGTGCTTCACGCAATAGTAGATCAGCCAACTGTTCAGATCGGCGTCGTAGTCCATGAAGAAGGGGGTCAGCACACCGGTGTGCGGGGTGTTGATGCTGACCATGCGGACCGGGGTCTTCGGACTGAAATCGAGGTCCTTCAGTCGGACGGTCCGGATCTTGTCGCACCGCTCGGTCTTGTAGTGGATTTCGAGGTTCTTGACGTCGTGGACGATGCTCCACTTCGTGGCCTTGCCCTGGCGGACCGCCGCGAGCGTGTCGAAGGCGTATTCAATCGCGGCTTGTCTGGATCCGTCGGGCTGGAATGCCTTGAGCCGGTCGGCGGCGATGACGAACCGGTCGAGCGAGCCCCGCGAGCTCTTGCGGATCTCCTGGCTTCCGCCGAAACCGCTGTGCTGGGCCAGGTAGGCGAGCGACTGGTCGCACGTGTCGTTGGTGATCAGCTTGTGCGGGAGCTGCTCGCCTGTGTGACAGACCATCTTGCCTTCGATGAACTCCACGACTGCGGCTTGCCCCTGCGCGTCGGCGACGAAGAAGTGGATCGGCATCGGCATGCCCTGGGAGATCCGGATCGTTTTGTCACTGGCGACCACGTCGTCGATGGTCCCGCTGTTGTCGAGCTGGTACTGGACCCAGGCGGTCACCGCGGGCCGGTCGTCTTCGCCCGGGTTCTGCGTGCAGGGGAGCATGAGGGTTTCCACGACCAGGCCGGCCTCGTTCATCCCGCCGTTGGGCATCTCGCGGCCGTATTGATTGAAGGACACGCTGCCGTATTTGGAGACCCATTCGGCGGCCTTCTCGGCGGGGTTGAGCAGCAGGGCCCGCTTGGCGATGCCTTTCTTGTTGACGAGGATCAGGCCCTGGTCGAGGTTCCAGTCATAGTTCTTGCCCGCGATCAGGTCCGCCTGCAGAAAGGCCGTGCAGGCCCTCGCCGGCTGCGCGACCGGCAGGACCGCAAGCAGGAAAAGAACCGCAACCACGACACCCGACAGACGCGACGACAGCAACGTATCCCTTCTCATTCGACGTCTCCCCTTAATCAGATGACCACCAGTCCGGTCCCGAGGGACCACATCGAAAGTAGTCGCAGACCGACGGGACCTATTTCGTCGTCGCGTCGAGCTTATGTCGTGTCCCGAGGCGATCCGGTCAGCCGTTGAGCGTTGCGATGGCGTCCTGGACGCCGGCGTTCTCGTGGACCATCCGGCTCAGCGCCCGGACCATCTTGTCGGGCTTGGCGTGCTGCCAGGCGTTGCGGCCGATGGACAGGCCCGCGGCCCCGGCGGCCAGGGCGCCCTCGACCATCCGGAAGATCTCCTCGTCGCTGCCCATCTTGGGGCCGCCGGCGATGACGACCGGGATCGGGCAGCCTTCGACGACCGAGCGGAAGGACTCCGCGCTGCCGGTGTAGCCGACCTTGACGATATCGGCCCCGAGCTCGGCGCCGACTCTGGCGGCCAGCTTGATGTTGTTCACGTCGTACTCGTTCTTGATCTTGGGCCCGCGGGTGTAGATCATCGCCACCAGGGGCATCTGCCACTCGGTGCAGCGTTCGCTGACCAGGCCGAACTGCCGGAGCATCTCCTTGTCGGTCTCGGCGCCGAGGTTGATGTGGATCGAGACCGCGTCGGCCCCCAGCTTGATCGCCTCTTCGACCGTGCAGACCAGTTCCTTGGCGTTGGGGTCGGGGCTCAAGGTCGTCCCGGCCGACAGGTGGATGATCAGGCCCACGTCGCCGCCGGAGCCGCGGTGTCCGGCCCGGACCATGCCCTTGTGCATCAGGATGGCGTTGGCCCCGCCGGAGACCATGTTGCTGATGGCCTTTCGCATGTCGGCCAGCCCCTCGATGGGGCCGACGGTGACGCCGTGGTCCATGGGGATGATGACCGTCCGCTGTGAATTCCGATTGATAATTCGTTCGAGCCGTATTGCCTTGCCGATCATGGCAAACCTCCAAGAATAGCCGGGCTTGACGCCCGAAAGGACCTTGAGTCGATTCCGCATCGTCGTACGAGGGCGTATCATGTCCATTTGTTGTGATGGAAGCAAGGAAAAAAACGACGAGACCTCGCCGCAGGCGGGTCAAGAGGGCTTGATAGGCCGCGCGTGTGACGCTACCATGAACGCGGTTGGCGAAGGTCGATGAACCGATTGCGGATGATGGCGACTGCCCCGGAGAGAAGAGACTGACCGATCTGACGGGCCTGCGGGGCTCTTATGACTCGCTGATCCGTGGAGGTGAGAC
>JAAYVJ010000229.1 GCA_012517265.1 Planctomycetota bacterium
CGCCTGCCAGGGGACAGGCAACTTGCCCACGCCCAGCAGGAAACCACCGAGCACGCCATAGAGCACCAGCATCGTCAGGGAGTTGATCGCCACCATGACGAGCGTCAAGCCATCATTGCCCCGTGCCAGATATCCCCAGACCAGCACCATCGCCGTGCAAGGGGCAATCCCCAGGAGAATGCAGCCGGCGAAGTAGCTTCGCCAGAGGGGAACTTCGAGCATCTTGACGCCCTCGTGCATGACGACCGTGCCAGCGCCGTGCTGAGCGCCGACCGGCAGATCCAGCCCGAAGGGCATTTTGACCAGGTCGATTGCCTCCGCCCCGATCAGGCCCCGGAACAATATCCCCAGGAACAGCAAAGCAATGGCATACATCGTGAACGGCTTGATGGCCCAGTTGATGAACAACGTCAACCACACGGGCTTGCCGCTCTTGCCTGCCTTGATTACCGACGCGAAGTCGATCTTGACCATGATGGGGTACATCATGAAGAACAGGCATATGGCGATGGGAACGGATACCACCGGCGCGTCGTTCACGTAGATGGACAGACCATCGAGGTACTTGGCCACGCCCGGAGCGACTTTGCCCAAAACGATTCCACCCACAATGCACAGCGCCACCCAGATCGTCAGATAGCGTTCGAACACATTCGTCAGCTTCCGCTCGCCTGCGGGTTTCATCTCGTTACTCACTGCCGAACTCCTGTTCTCGACTTCACGAACAACAACTCTTTCTCTCCGGCGATGCCTGGCCGGAACAACAAGCGGAACCATTCTGCGATGAAGAACCCAGGAGATTCCCGCTGAAATCCCTCATGGCGGACATCGCGCCCTTTTCGACCTTCTGGCCTACCGTAACCGCCTCTCGAATCTCCTGCTCCCCAACGCCCATCTCCCTGGCCTTGCCCACGTGATAGGTCAGACAGGGTTGGCAATGCGCCCCGACGGAGGCTCCGATGGCGATCAGCTCCTGGATGTAAGGCGTCACCGCCGCGCCGGGCTTGGTTGCCGTCACTTCGAGACTGGTGACATAGTCTCCCGCCTTCGCTCCTTTGGGCAGGTTCTCGACGATCTTGCGGAACATCGGATCGTTCCAATCCATCATGGAATCGATGTACCCCGATTTGGCCTTCAGCTGAATCTCGGTTAGCCCCGCGGCCTCGGCCATGGCGCGAGTCTCATCCACCAGCACAGCGCCCGACAGACAGCCGATAAGCGACTCAACCATGTCCAGGATCTGCTGGGGCAAGGGCTTGAGCAGAGCCAGATCGGAGATGGCGACCCGTCCGGCGGGCTTGAGCACGCGCGCGATCTCGCGCCAAACCTGAGGTTTGTCCGGGGAGAGGTTCAGGACGCAGTTGGAGATCACCACGTCCACGCTGGCGTCCGCCAACGGCAGATGCTCGATCTCGCCGAGCCGGAACTCCACGTTGTCGAGCCCGGTGTGCTTGGTGTACGCGGCGATGCCCTGGCGGGCCTTCTTGACCATGTCGGGCGTCATATCCACGCCAATCACGCGCCCGGTTGAACCGACCTTCGGACCTGCGATGAACACATCGAAACCGCCACCGCTGCCGAGGTCCAGGACTACTTCGCCGGCTTTGAGGGAAGCGATGGCCGTAGGGTTCCCGCAGGACAGGCCCATATTGGCTCCCTCCGGCAGCACGGCCAGTTCGGCCTCGCTGTACCCTACGCCTTTCGCCACCTTCTGAGCGTTTGCAGATCCGCAGCACGACGGCCCGCAACAGGAACCTCCGCTCTTGGCGATCTTTCCATATCCTTCGCGCACCGTCTCTCGAATCTGTTCTTTCTTGTCCAAGCTGAGATCACCGCTCATCGACAAAACCCCTTCCCAGAATGGTCACTCCCAACGGAAAACCCGTCGATCCCCGATCTGCCGGGGACAGCTCACTTCGTTGTTTCCGCAAGACTCTCCGGCAGCGACTCGACAAACCGGCGGATTTCATCCCTGACCCGGCGATAATGGCTCAAAGCCTCCTCTTCGCTCTTCGCCCCCTTCGCCAGGCGCGGGGGATCGTCGAAGCCCACGTGAATTACCTTCGTCCTGCCGGGAAACAGCGGACATGATTCATGGGCGTTATCGCAGACGGTCACCACATAATCGAACGGGATATCCCGGACTTCGTCCAAGTGCTTGGAGCGGTGTCCGGAGATATCCACGCCCGCCTCGGCCATCACTTTGACCGCGTTGGGATTGAGTCCATGAGTCTCGATCCCCGCGGAGTACGGCTCGACCACGTCGCTCTTGAGGTGACGGGCCCAGCCCTCGGCCATCTGGCTCCGGCAGGAGTTGCCCGTACACAGAAACAGCACCTTCAGCTTTTGCATTGTCCTTTGCATAGTTGCTCCGGGTCCATACTGAGGATTTTCGCAAGCTCTTTCTTATCTCGCCCGATCTGCGGCGATTCGGCCAGATGGCGTCGCACCCAGGCCAGTGCGTCCTTGACCACCTTCGGAGCCTCGCGATCCGGCAGCCGATAGTACATCCACCGGCCCTCCTTGCGGCTCTCGACCAGCCGGGCCTGTCGCAGGATGGACATGTGCTTGGAGGTTGTCGAGGGGGCCAGTTGCAGGAGCTCCACGATCTGGCAAACGCACAACTCGCCGCCCGCCAGCGCCATCAGGACGCGGAGCCGATTGCCATCCGCCAGTGCTTTGGTTACATCCAGAACATCGCGCATGTGCATCCTTTACATTTCGCCATATAACGAAGTATATCGTCCGGCGCAGATCACGTCAACACCCTTTTTCCCGTTGGTCTCTCAGATTCCTTGAGGATGCCGGTAGGCAGCCGCCGGTTCAGGGCTCGCCTCTGTTCTTGTGCTTCGCCTCGTTGATTTCCCAGAGGAACGCATCGCGACAGCAGAGCCCCAGGGGGTTCTCTGTGGAGCAGAATCCCATCCGGTTCTTCTGGGCCATTCTCTGGACTTCAGAGATTGTTCCGGCTCCTTGAGCCACGGCGCGCCGTATCTCTTCCCGGGTCAACTGCGAGCAGTAGCAGACGGGCACATCCATGCCTTTGTCTTTGTACCAGAGTCGTTGCGTCAGGTCGTCTGTCGCGATTTGTTGCCGGTCGCAGAAATAGGCGACGGCGCAAGTTGCAGACACGCACGCCGCCCAGCGGCCGCTTGGGACCGGAGTGTCTTCGGAAAAGCGCTCCACTACCTCTTGGCTGACAGAGACCGCGGGGGCGCCGCACTTGGGACAGATGGGGGTGATCGTCATAACAGCAAGACCTCCGTGACTTGGCCGACGTTCAGGCCACCTTGGCAGCGAGCTTCAGGGCGACCTCCGCAACGTGGCGGCCGAGGTTCTTGGCGGTGCCGATGCCGAATTCGTCCTTGCTGATGTCGTCGTTGGTGTTGATCAGGGTGGCCCCGAAGTGAGCGGAGGGCTGGCCGTCTCCGACCACGATCAACTCCTGGCACATCAAGGCAGCCTGGACCGATTGGAGCGTCAATTCCTGGCCTCCGTTGCGGCCGGCGCCGACGGCAACGACGCCCCCGATCTTGCCGCCCAGGGCGAACTTCTGCTGGCGAAAGACCATGCAGTGGTCGAGGAATGCCTTGCACAGCGAGCTCATGTTGCCGAAGTAGACGGGGGTGCCGACCACGATCGCCGCGACGTTCGGCTGCGAAAGAACGGGGATCAGGTCGGCGAAGCCACCTTGGCTGGCCTTGGGATCGGCCGGGTCATAGACACCGATATTGCGACCGGCCAGTTCGATCAATTCCGTAGTCACGCTCGGGTTGACGGCCTTGGCGGCTTCCAGACAGATGCTCAATGCGGCCGCCGTGGTCTTGCCTTTGCGCGGGCTGCATGAGACAGCGATGATCTTGATCTCTTTTCCATTCTGGGCCGCGGCGGCCGATACGGTCGATGTGGTTGCACCCGCCGCGAGCGTGCTCGTCAAGAATTCCCTGCGATTCATGATCTGTACTCCTTTCTTGAAGGTCTGTTGATTGCTTCCGCACGAATTCTCTATGGTGGTGTCAAAATGAAAACTCGGTCTGAAAGAAGAACCAGTTGGCGTCGGGGCTGGGGCCTGTGTTCCTCACGAACGGCCCAGGGAAGAAGTGCGAGTATCCCGCCAGGACCTGCCAGTGGTCGTTGACTTTGTTGCTGAGCATGAGATCGAGTTCCTGGCCGATGGTCGAGCCGGACCGTCCCGTTGGGTCCTGTCGTTGTGGCTGCCCGCTGACATAGTACCATGCGTCCCTGCTGGAATCGAGGCGGAACAGGTGCCAGTCGGCGAACAACGTGAGCCTCTTGGTCGGTTTGAGACTCAAAGATGCCTGGTAGTCCTGGATGTTCATCCAGGAAAAGAGATTCATGCGACCGTAGTAGAGAATGTCGACGGCCCCGAAGACCCCGTCGAATGTCTCGTAGTCCCCTTCTCCCGGCCGACGATCACCGCTGCCATAGCTGAACTCGCCGCCGATGCGCGGCTCCCACGACGCGTCGAAGGTGTATCCCAGGCGGGCGTTGGCGCCCCAGGCATCGACGTTGTCTCCATTGCGGTCCCCCGAAGTGTGCGCGAGAGTGCCGGCGTAGTCCCAGCTCTCCTTCGCTTTGCCGGCGATGTAGCCGCCCAGCGTGTGGGTATCCAGGTCGAGACGATCCCCTTGAGCATTGACCACCCAATCGGGGTCGGTGTGCTTGCCCACCCAGAACAAATCCAGCTTCATCGGCAGGTTCTTCACCATGGCGTAGGCCCCATAAGCGTCGAGCCGGCCATCGCGGGGGTCGAAGCTGTCGGGCTCGTAGCGGACCCGGTTGGCCGCGAGCAAATGGGTCTCGGCGAACGGCAGATCCAGGATGACTTTGGCGGCATCCCAGGTGTAGCGTCCGACATTGCCCCAATCGCCGGGACCCCAGATGCGGTTGTCGGCGTAGAAGAGGGTCTGGCGACCGATCTTGATGCCCCATGGACTGTCGCCGATGCGAAGCCACTCGACATACATCTGACGCAGGTCCGCATCGTTCCAGTAGGGATTGTTCGCGAAGAAATCCTCCTCGCGAAAGTCCGAGTCGTACGCTCTGGAGTCCTGAATCTCGGTGTAAACGCGAGCGCCCTCGGTCAGTCGAAGGTCGAGGTTCAGGCGCGCTCGCTGCAGGAGGAATCCGTCCTCATCGTATGTGTCCTTCCTCGCATCGGCGTAGCGCTGGGCATTGAAATTTCTCTGGTGCTCGAAACGAAAGCGAAGACTCCCGCCGACATCGAGTCGGAACGGCCCAACCGGGAGGTCCTTGAGCGGCCGACTCTCGGCAGAGTCGGCCGCTGCTGGACCATCCCTTTGGTTCGACTTCGGGGCTTCTGTTGCGGGCGGCGGGTCATTGTCGGCAAGGAGGCACTGTGTCGAAAGGGCAAGAAATCCCCAGAGCAAGCCTGCCCATCCCAGCACGTGTGCCGACACGCATATCCGGTTCTTCGATGGCACCGGAAAGCTCCTTCCAAACGGGACAAACACGAACGTACAACGTGCTGCCCGACGCAGGGCACTTCCAACTATCCCCGTTTCTCTGCAAGACGAATGGCCGCCTCGGCGACGCGAATGCCGAGTTGTTTGGCGGTTTCGATGCCGAATTCGTCCTTCATGATATCGTCCTTGTACGCGTTCCACAGGGTGGCGCCCTGGTGGGCCCTGGGCTTGCCGCCGACGACCATCACCTCATGACAGAGCATAGCCGTCTGGATTTCCTGGATGACCAGTTCCTGGCCGCCATTGCGGTAGGCTCCGACGGCCAGCGCGCCCAACGGCATATCCGCCAATTGCAGCTTGGGCTCGCGGAAGACCTGGAGCCGCTCGATGAAGGCTTTGCACAGGGCGCTCATACTGCGGAAGTAGCTCGGCGATCCGACGATCATGGCGTCCGGCACACGGGGCGCCTTCAATACCGGCAACACCTCCAGTTCAAAGTCGTCTTCCGGCTGTTTGGCCTCAGCGGAAGTGGAACCACCCGACGTGCCCGCAATCTTGAGCCCTCCGAGGTCGATCAACTCGACTTTGATCCGCGAGTCAACCGCCTTGGCGGCATCGAGGGCGACCTGAATGGCCGTGGCGGTCGTCTTGCCTTTGCGCGGGCTGCATGAGACGCCGACGATTCGGATGGTCTTGTCGTTCGATGCGGCGGCGGCCGTCGAGGTCAGCGAGGCCGAGGCGCCCGCGGTAATGGTAGTTGCCAGGAACTTCCTTCGATCCATGTTTTTTCCTCCTTTTCCAGACGTTGCACAAACGGGTTAGCATCGCATTGTCACGGCGCCGCGTAGATCAGATAGAGTCCACCCAGGATGACCAGCACGCCGCAGACCTTCTTCACAATGGTGGTGCCCTTGGACTTCTCGCTCCAGTTCAGGTAGCGTTGGACCAGTTCCGTGCTGGTGCCCGCCAGGATGATGACCGAGCAGTGTCCCACGCCATAGGCAACCAGCAGGATGATCCCGTAGAGCAGGCTTGTGGAAGCCACCCGGAACGTCACGCCCAGCATGGGGGCCATGTAGGCGAACGTGCACGGCCCCAGCGCAATCCCGAAGACCAGCCCCAGGATCAAGGCCGCCAGCATTCCTTTTCGCTTCATCCCGATCTGGCCGGGACCCGACCAGGGCATGGGCAGGATGTCCAGCAGATACAGGCCCACGAGAAAGAAGATGACCGCGACGAAGTAGTTGCCGTATCGCCCGACGTCACCCATCATCCGACCGGCCGCCGCCGTGATGGCTCCGATGATCCCGATGGTCGCCAGGATGCCCACCGCAAACAGAGTCGAGATGAAGAACGCCCGCTTGGTGGACATCCGACCCTGCTGATCGATGAACCCGACGATCAGCGGGATGCTCGACAAGTGGCAGGGGCTCAACAGGATGCTCAAAATGCCCCAGATGAACGATGCCGAGATGGCAATCGCGGGCGTGGCCTCGATGGCCTTCGTCAGCGAGGTGAACAGTTGTTCCATTATTGCGTTACCCCCATCTCCGCCAGTTTCTTTTCGATTTCGACCTGCGGCCAGAAACCCGTGTGGCGGAACACCTCTTTGCCGTCTTTGTCGTAGAAGAACTGCGTGGGAATGCTCTGAATGCCGTATCGCGAAGCGAGGATCTGCTCCTGACCGACGTGAACGAACACGACATTCAGCTTCCCGGCGTACTTTTCCTTCAACGTGTCGAGGATCGGGGCCAGCATGTCACAGGGCCGACAGCCCGTCGAGCCGAAATCCACCAGCGAGGGCTTGCCGCTGGACCGGGCCTTATCGACCACATTGTCCCTGGCCAGCACGGATTGTTCCTTCGCCCAGGATGCAGAGACCTCGATGGTCATGCGCTGGCCCATCGTGCGGACATGCTCATCGAGCAGAGCCTGCTGCTTCTGCTGAAGCACCATTTGCTTGAGTTGGTCCTTCACCTGATCGAGAGTCGCTCCGCCGCAGGCGTCCTTGTTCTCTTC
>JAAYVJ010000020.1 GCA_012517265.1 Planctomycetota bacterium
CCGGCGGCGTGAGGATGCTGCTCGTCGCCGCCAGACCCATCGTCAGAACCCGTCGTTTGTGCAATTGCCGCGTCAGAACCTTGAACATCTATCTGCCACCCCACAAGACCAGAATCCCGGCGCTCCAGCCATGCCGTTCTTGTATCATAGTCGCAAAGGACCTGCAAGATATTTCCGGACGTATCGGCTGAGCGAGCGCTGGTTCGGCCGTCGCGGCTACGACCGCCACGTCAGGCGTTCCGTGCAGCCGTCGTACTTGCGGCTGCCCCCGATGGCGTGCAGGGTGAACCGGCCGCCCCTGCTCGTCAGGTCGGCCTCGACCCAGCCCACCGGCTGGCTGCCCGACATGTTGTACCCGGTCGCCGGCAGATTGATCAGGTGGATGCCCTTGTACTGCGCGAAGTTGAACTTGTGCGAGTGCCCATAGACCACGGCCTTGACCTTGGCCATGGGCTCGATGATGTCGAAGAGGCGTTTGCTGTCCAGCAGATCGATCTGCGGCCGATGGTGGAAGAACAGAATCGTCGGCCGGTCGTCGCTGCCTGCGAGGTACGAGCTGAGCCACATCCGCTGGGAGGACCCGAGCAGACCCGCCGCCCTGTCGGCGATCAGGCTGTCCAGGACAATGAGCCTCATGGGGCCCGCGACCGCGGTGACCACGTGCTTGTCCTCCACGGTCCGCACGTCGCCCGAGCCGGCCTTGAACGCCTGGGCGAAATCGTCGTGGGTGTCGTGATTGCCCAGGCCCAGATAGACCGGCCGCTGCTCGGTGATGGGAGTCAGCAGCGTCTTGAGGTTCTCATAGGCCTGCACTTCGCCGCGCATTCGCGCCAGGTCGCCCGTGATGACGACGCCGTCGGGAGGATGGCAGGCGATCTGCCCGGCCACTTCCTGGAGATTGCGGTAGGGATAGAAGCCGCGATAGCGATTGTCGGGGTCGGAAGCGACGTGGGTATCGGAGAGAAACGCCCAGCGGGTGCAATCGTCCAGGTCCTGGCCGAAAACCCGCGTCGGCCCGACTGCCGCGACGCCCGCGGCCCAAGCCAAACCCGCCCTGAGAAACCGTCTTCTGTTCAGATCACACCCCGACACATCCACCATTCTTCATCACCCCCAACGCATCTCCGCCTGCACAGCAGGGTCTCTTCTCTGCTCGACCTCGATCCCTGGTGGTCTGCCATCCTCAGGATCGATCCGCGATCCTGTCTCCTCCATTATCGGTGAAGCGATGCCGTTCCTGCGCTAAAGTATAGCTAATCTTCAGTTAGCGAGGAGTTCGGGCTCGCAAGGACCGGCTTTTTGCGGTCCATCAGCGCAGGGACCGGCGACGAGGTCCGGGAATGAACGACGGAACAGGACCTGAGAACAGGACGGACCCTGTTGCCTAGGATCGCCAGCGGAGGCCCTCGATCCGGCCGTCGAGTTGGGTGTTGCCGGCCAGGGCGTGCAGGAGGAACTGGCCGCCGTCGGCGGTGAGCTTGGCCTCGACCCAGCCGGCGGGTTCCCTGTCGTTGAAAGTGTAGGCTGTCGCCGGGATGTTGATCAGGTGGATGCCGTCGAGCTCGGAGGTCTTGTACTCGTGGGAGTGGCCGTAGACGACAGCCTTGACCTTGCGGATCGGCTTGACCAGGTCGAACAGCCACATGACGTCGAGGAGGTCCCCATCGCCGTCGCCGAGCGTATGATGGAAGAACAGGATCACCGGCTTGTCGTCGCTTTCGGACAGGTATGCCTGGAGCCAGGACCGCTGCGCCTTGCCGAGCAGGCCCATCGTCTGGTTGGTCGCGAAGAGCGAATCGAGCAGGACGAACCGGACGGGTCCGGCTTCGACCGCGACGACGTGCTTGCCGTTGACCGGCTTGGCCCGGCCGACGTGGTCCTCGAACACGTCCAGGAAGACGGCCCGGTCGTCGTGGTTGCCCAGGGCCAGGCAGATCGGCCGCTTGCCGAGCACAGGCGTCAGCAGCTTGCGAAAGTTCTCGTAGTCGCCCATCTGGCCGGTCAGCCGGGCCAGGTCGCCCGTGATGACGACGCCGTCGGGCAGATCGGCCGCGAGCTGCGAGACGGCCTTCTCGAAGTTCCGATAAGGGTAGAAGCCGCGGTAGTTGTTCTCGGGGTCCGCCGCAATGTGCGTGTCCGACAGGAACGCCCAGCGGACTTCCTTGCGGTCGGACTGGGCGCAGGCTTGACGAGGGGCCAGCACGGCCAGCCCGCCGGCGACCGTCAAAGAGACATGGAGGAACTGTCGCCTGCTCATCCCGCTGTGGCTCAGAACGTCGGACATGGGTATCCTTTCTACTGTGGTTCGTTCGCTGTTCATCGACAGCCCCCTTGTACCAGAAACCGCACCGGCGTGCAAAGCGCGAGCCGGGAATCTTGTGGCATGGGGCCCCGCAGGCTGTTATTGTGACAACGTCGAACGTGAAGCCGGGAACTGATAGCTGTCTGGGTTGGGTTGGCCTATGCAATTGAGCGTCTTCGACATTGCGGTCTTCATCGCGTTCATCGGCGCGGTCGTCGCGATCAGCATGTTCAAGAGCCGGCGGGAGCGGACCAGCGAGGACTACTTCCTGGCCGGGCGGGGACTCACCTGGCCCCTGATCGGCCTGTCCATCATCGCGGCCAACATCTCCACCGAGCAGTTCGTCGGCATGAGCGGCCAGGGCGCCGGCAGCGTCGGTCTGGCGGTGAGCAACTGGCAATTGGCCGGCTCGATCGGCATCGTCCTGATCGCGTTCACCCTGCTGCCCCGCTTCCTCAAGGCGGGGATCTACACGATGCCCGAGTACCTGGAGCACCGCTACAACTCGACCGCCCGGGCGCTCATGGCCGTCACGACGGTCGTGATCTACGTGGCCGTGCTCCTGTCTGCGGTGCTCTATTCCGGCGCATTGACTCTGAGCAAGGTGTTCCCGATCAGCCTGACCGCGAGCATCTGGCTGATCGGATCGGTCGCCGCGCTGTACACGCTCTGGGGAGGACTCAAGGCCATCGCCTGGGCGGACCTGTTTCAAGGCGGCGCGCTGCTGATCGGCGGGATCGTCATCTTCCTCCTGGGCCTTCGCGCCTGCGGCGGCTGGGAGCAGTTCTCGACCACGAACGCCGACCGGCTGCACATGGTCCTTCCAGCAGGCCACGAAGCCCTGCCCTGGACCGGCGTCGTCTCGGGCATGGGGATCGTCATCCTCTACTATTGCGGCCTCAACCAGTTCATCGTGCAGCGGAACCTCGCGGCCCGCACGCTTCGCGACGGGCAGTTGGGCGTCATCTTCGCCGGCGGCCTGTGGCTGCTGATCCCCTTTGCGATCGTCATGCCGGGCATCATGGCCAACACCCTTTACGCACCGGACCTGCAAGCCGCCGCGGACGAGGACAACGAATCGAGACTGGCGGCCTTCACCCGGCTCAAGGAATCGCCGAACGCCCAGGAACTCATCGTCTTCAAGCCGGACGCCGAGTGGGCGGAACGGTATCCCGTCCTGGCGGACGAGATGACGCAATACAACCAGAAGGTGGAACGAATCGCCGGTCAGGCCGGACGGACGCCCACGCAGGAACTGCTGGCCGGACGCAAACCCGACGCCGCGTTCCCTACGTTGATCAAGAAGCTGGTCCCTTCGGGATTGCGGGGGTTCATGTTCGCCGCGATCGCGGGAGCGGTCATCAGTTCGCTGGCCTCCATGCTGAACTCCGTCTCGACGATCCTGACGATGGACATCTACAGCCGGCTCATCGACCGCGACGCTCCTCAGAAGCGACTGTTGCTCCTGGGTCGCATCACCACGGCGGTGGTGGTCGTCGCGGCCTGTCTGCTGGCGCCCCGCTTGGACAACCCCAAGTTCGGCGGCGTCTTCAACTACATCCAGCAATTTCAGGGGTACATCTGGCCCGGCGTGGTCGCGGCCTTCGTCTTCGGCATGCTGGTCCCCCAGGCTCCCAGCGCCGCAGGCGTCGCGGCCTTGATCTGCGGCCCGGCCCTCTACGCGGTGTTCCAGAGATTCGCGCCGGGACTGCACTTCTTGATTCAGGTGGCCCTGGCCTTCCAACTCGTCCTGATGATCATGGGACTGATCACGTTCCTCTGGCCGCTGGAGAAGCCCAGGACGCTGCCGGTTCGCGAAGGAGTGGAGGTCAGGACCGGCGGCGCGGCCAGACTCGCCGGCGGCCTGGTCCTGGCGGCGGTGGCCGTCTTCTACGTCGTCTTCTGGTAAGCCCGGCCCACAGGTCCCATCGGTCCTATGAGTCCCACGCCTTCGCTCGTCACCACCCGAAGGGCGTGCCGGCCTGCGCGTCCGCCTTCTTCCACCATTGCGGGTCGCGGAAGTACTGCTTGATCATCATCGCGGCGTTGACGCCGTCGGCGACTGCGGTGATCAGTTGCATGGTCGCCCCGACCCGGCAGTCGCCCGCGACGAAGACGCCCGGCAGCGAAGTCCGCAGATGGGCGCAGTCGCAGCGGATAAAGCCCTGGTCCGTCAGCTCGACGATGCCCTTGAGGAAGTCCGTGTTGGGCACCATGCCCACGAAAATGAACGCGCCGTCGCAGGGATAGTCCTCCTCGTCGCCGGTCTTGACGTTCCTGAGCCGGACCGATTGCACCTTGCCCTCGCCCTGGATCGCGGTGACGACCGAATCGTAGCGGATCGTCATCTTGCCGTTTGGCTCGGCGGTCTTGGCCAGCAGTTCCTCCACCAGGACCTTGTCGGCGCGGAACTCGTTGCGGCGGTGCACCAGCGTCACCTTGCTGGCGAACTTGGCCAGGTGCAACGCCTCCTCGATCGCGGTGTTGCCGCCTCCGACGGCGACCACTTCCCGGTCGCGGAAGAAGGGGCCGTCGCAGGTGCCGCAATAGCTGACGCCCGCGCCGGCGTTGCGGAACTCCTCCTCGCCGGGGACGCCCAGCTTGCGGTAGCTGCTGCCGGGCGCCAGCACGACGGCGCGACCGACGTAGCGGTCCTTGCCGCAAGAGACTTCGAGCCGCCCGCCCGCGGTTCGCTTGATGTCCGTCACTTCGCTGGCGGCCTTGATCTCGGTCCCGAAGCTCTCGACCTGCTTTTGCATCTGGTCGACGAGGCCCGGCCCGTCGATCCTCGCGATGCCGGGATAGTTTTCGATGCGATTGGTGTTGAAGATCTGGCCGCCGGGCATCATCTTCTCCAGGATGACCGTGCGAAAGCGATCCCGTGAACTATACAGGGCGGCGCCCAGACCGGCCGGCCCGCCTCCGACGATGATCACGTCATACGATGCATCAGACATGGCGACGCTTTCCTGGAAAGGATCTTCTCTTGCGATTTGTCCCTCGGTCCGATTCGTCGTATGAGGCCCATCGGACCCCTGCGACTCCCAGGACGAATCCGACTCTCGGTCACTCCACGTACGGCTCGATCTTCCGCTTGAGGTCCGACTCGAAGTTCGGCGCCACGCCGGTGATCTGGTCCACCATCTCCCCGTCCTTGAACAGGAGCATCGTCGGAATACTCATGATGCGGTACTGCATCGCGATCTCGCGGTTGTCGTCGATATTGACCTTGCAGACCTTCAGCCGCCCGTCGTATTCGTCGGCGATCTTCTCCAGCACCGGCGCGGCCATCCGGCACGGTCCGCACCACGGAGCCCAGTAATCCACCAATACGGGAACATCCGATCCGAGCACTTCGCTCTCGAAGCTGTCGTCGGTCACATCAATCGTGTTGCCTGCCATCCCTGTTCTCCTTCAAGATCTGCACGCCCGCCGTCGCGCGTGATACGACGGCGGCGTGCGGCCCAAGACAAGTGAAAATGCCGATGGTACGAAGTGGGGTCCTCAATGTCAATGAGGTTTCTTCCGGCATCGATGGGACGATTCCGAGGGTGGAGACTCATCGTGCATTCGTCGGGCTAGGCGCGAACCGGCTGGGCCGTCCGGTCCAATTCTTCGATGAGCGCCGGCAATTCCGAGAGCCGACGGATCCGCCGGGCCCCTTTCGGGGTCGCCTTGCCCGCGTTGGTGTGGGCGTCCTTGAGAACCGCGTGCATCCCGCTGGCCAGGGCGGGCACGATGTCGTTGTCGATCCGGTCGCCGACGAAGACGCAGTTTGCGAGCCCGACCCCTACTTTGCCTGCGGCAATCCGGAGAAGCTCCGTGCTGGGCTTGCGGAAGTGGTATTCGTAGGAGTAGAGCTGCGTCGGAAAGAACTCCAGCAGACCCAACTGGCCCAGGTGCCTTTCCAGCGAGGTGCGGCTGACGAACGTGTTGGACACGATCGCGAGCTTCAGGCCGCTGTCCCGCAGGGCGGCGAGGGTTCGCTGCAGATCGGGCTCGACCTGGGCGCAGCGGCTGAGCGGCTCGTACCACAACCAGGCGAACTCGTCCCACTGGGCCGGCGTCAGGACCACGCCCTGCCGCGTCCCGACGGCTCGGAGCACTTCCAGCGAATTGAAGTCCCTGTGCGTGAAATCGGAGATGAAGTACTTGATCCGCAGGCGGATGAGGTTCCGCGCGAAGTACCAGGGGAACCAGGCGGCCGGCTGGCGCCGTTCCTTGAGAAACGCGTGCGAGAGGCGGGCCCCGGCCAGGAAGGCCTTCGTGGTGTTGACCTTGCCGAAGTTCAGAATGGTATCGCCAAGGTCGAACAGAACGGCCTGGATTCGGTCGTAAGCCATGGTGCCCCGAAATAGGGAAATCCGGTTGCGATGTCAAACTTCCTTTGCCTTCGGGATCTCGGCCCCGAACGTTTCGCGAACCCACTGGTGCAGCTCGTCGTCGGAGATGGCCGAGATGCGGTCTGCGGCGTACTCCGCGTCGATCTTGTCCTTGATCTTCATGATCCGCGGATCGTGCTTGGCGATCTGGATCTCGTAGTGGGTCTCGACCCAGTGCTTGATGCCGGCGGCGCCGGTTTTGTCGGCGATGGCGACGCCGATGGGCCGGTTCAGCAGCTTGTTCGTGTCGAAGCAGTTGTAGATCTCTTCGTTCTTGAGCAGGCCGTCGGCGTGAATGCCGGCGCGGGTCACGTTGAAGTCCTTGCCGACCAGCGGGTAGTTCCGCGGGATCTCGAAGCCCAGCTCCGTGTGGGCGTAGTGGGCCAGCTCGGTGATCGCGGCGTAGTTGACGCCGGGGACCATGCCCTTGATCTGGGCATGCTCGATGACCAGGGCCTCCAGCGGCGGGTTGCCCGTCCGCTCGCCGGAGCCGAAGATCGAGGCGTTGGCGGCGCTGCAGCCGTAGAGCCACGCGGTCGCCGCGTTGACCAGCACCTTGTGGAAGTCGTTGTGCCCGTGCCATTCGAGCTGGGCGGGCTGAATGCCGAGCTTGCGGAAGCCCTGGATCAGCTTGGGGATGCTTCGCGGAAGCGCCGTGCCCGGCCAGGGCAGCCCGAAGCCCAGCGTGTCGCACAGGCGGATCTTGATCGGCTTGCCGTATTGCTCCTGAATCTTGAGCAACGCGGCCGCGAACGGCAGGATGAACCCATCGTAGTCGGCGCGGGTGATGTCTTCCAGGTGGCATCGCGGCAGCACGCCGGTATCGAGGGCGGCCTTGACGATATCCAGGTAGCTGTTGAGGGCCTGGGTCCGCGTCTTGCCCAGCTTGAGGAAGACGTGGTAATCGCTGGCGGAGGTCAGAATGCCGGTCTCCTGCAGGCCGAGCTGCGAGACGAGCTTGAAGTCCGCGGCGACGGCGCGAATCCAGCCGGTGATCTCGGGGTACTTGTACCCGCGGGCCTTGCACAGCTCGACGGCCTTGCGGTCCTTGTCGGAGTACAGGAAGAACTCGCACTGGCGGATCAGGCCGGTGCCGCCGTCGATCTCGTGCAGGAGGTCGTAGATCCGCAGGATCTGCTCGGGTCGATAGGGCGGACGGGCCTGCTGGCCGTCGCGGAACGTCGTATCGGTGATCCAGATGTCCTCCGGAATGTCGTAGGGCTCCTGAGCCCCGTCGAAGGCCACCTTGGGAAATTCTGTGTACGGGAACATCTCGCGGTACAAGTTGGGCTTGTCTGTCTCCACCAGCTTGATGTGCTGATTGGCCATAGATTACCTCCAAAACACCCTATCTCAGAACAGGGCACGCTCGACACAACAGTCTTATTCGGCTTTGAATCGTGTGCGGAACACACGCTGCAACTACAACGGCCAGGGCCCCAGGGTTCACTTCAGTGGCCGAGATGGGACTCGAACCCATACGCCCTTGCGGGCAGGGGATTTTAAGTCCCCAGCGTCTGCCATTCCGCCACTCGGCCGATCCGCCGGCATACCGCACGCGCGCCGACTCGGTCACCGGCCCTGTCGTCCGGACCTTGCTGGGACACCCGATTTCGTTGGACCCGCGGTCACAGCCCCCTGTTTCCG
Organism: Planctomycetota bacterium; assembly: GCA_012517265.1. Lineage (GTDB taxonomy): Bacteria > Planctomycetota > Phycisphaerae > Sedimentisphaerales > Anaerobacaceae > PLanc-01. Next base: position 8,332 of record JAAYVJ010000020.1, read on the forward strand.
GACGAGCTATTATACCTGCCGTTGGATCGCTGACAAAAGAAAAAACCGTGCGCCGTGACGCCAAAACACGTTTTCCCGGCCGCTCTCTCGGGTAAAAAGCCCATTTTCGGCGGGCTCGTTGAGGGCAGACCCATCTCGCCCCCTGCCGACGCCGGGGTGTGGAAACGAAGCCAATCGACCTGCCGCCGAACCTCTCAACGGGTGTAGAACTTGATCTCCGCGATCTTGCGGTCTCCAGGGCTGAGCGAACTGACGTTCAGGTTGACGCCGTGCAGAGTGAAGTTGATCGTATGAACGCCGGAAGAGACCGTGCCGCCCGAGGGGGTTATGATCCAGGAGCCCCCGACGCCGGTCACGCTGGTCCCTTCGATCTTGTACTCCGTCGTGCCCACGGCGGTGAAAGTCCACGAGCCTTCGCCGCTGACGGAGATCAGGTACGAAGGCGCCGGGTTCGGGATCGTCATCGTGATCTCGGCGGTCTTCTGCAGCGTCCAGGAGGACCCGGGGTCGGGCCCCAGGGAGATCGTCAGGTTCACCGCCGAACCGGTCACGGCGGTCGAGCCGCCGGCCGGATTCTGACTGATGACCCGCCCGCTGGAGACCGTGCTGCTGTAGGCGCTGCTGATCGTTCCGACCGCCAGGCCGGCGCTGTTGAGCGTGGACTGGGCCGTGCTCTGGGTTTGGCCGACCACGTTGGGAACCAGGACCACCGCGGGGGGCAGTCCGCTGCCCTCGTAGGCCCCCTGGTCCACCTGCCCGCCTTGGACCCGCGTGTTGCCGTTGAGATCCACGGCTAGGCCGGGCGGGAGCAGAGCCTGGTTGCCCGCGTTGATGCTGGGGGAGCCCGCCAACAGCGTGTAGCCGTCGTCGTCGAAGAACCACTGGCCCTCGATGCCGAATGTGCCGGGGTTCTTGAAGAGCGGGTTCTGGTCGATGTTGCCCGAGCCGCTGAAGCCCGCGGCGCCGCCCTCGATGTTGTTGCGATACAGCGTGACAAGCCCCGGCTCGGTGCTCCAGATCTCGGTCCCGCCGTTGCGGACGATGCTGTTCTTGATGGAGATCGTGTCCACGAAGCCCGGTCCCCAGATGAGATTGACGATCGCCCGCTTGTTGGCGGGAGCGGAATGGCCCGGCCGGTTGTCCGCGATGGTGCAATTGGTGACATCCAGGCTGCCCATGACGTTGAAGACGGCGTCGCCGCCCAGGATGTCGGCGCTGCCGGCGGTGTTGCCGACGACCAGGCAGTTTGTCATCTGGACGTTGGCGTCGTCGTTATACAGGCAGCCGCCGAAGGTGTAGGCCCAGTTGCCCGTGATCTCCGTATTGATCAGGACCGGCGCGATGCCTTCGAGACAGGCGACGCCGGCGCCGAAGTCCGCCTTGTTGCCGCGGATCTTGCAGCCTTCGATCCTCAGGGTCGAGGAGGTGAGAAGGACGCCGCCGCCGTAACGGTTGTCGCCTGATCCGTCGGCGTTGCCGGCGGTGATCGTCGCGCCGTCCAGCGTGCCCGAGCCGGAGGCCGAGACCACGTGGTAGCTGTTGTCCGAAAGATTCACAATGCCCCAGAGATCGTCGCCTTCGAGGTCGCCGCTGAGAATCGTGAGATACGTCTTGACGTTCCGCGCGTCGGGATTGGCCGCGCCGTAGCCGGCGTATCCGCACAGCACCGTCACGCCGTCGGGAATCGCAAAGGAGGCCGTGCGATCGCCCGGCGCGATCCCCGCCCCATCATCCGGCGTGTAGATGCCGTCGGCGACGCGGATCGTATCTCCGGCCCCCGCGGCCGCCAGGGCGTCCTGCAGGTTGGGATAGGCCCGCGTCCAACTGCTGCCGTCCGGAGTCCAGATGGTCAGCGGCGCGTTGCGGTCCACGCGGAGGATGTGGCCCCCTGTTCCTCCCCCAACGGTGAAGGTCAGTTGAAACGCGATCAGGGCCTGCGTGCACTTGAGAGTCCAGTTGCCGGCGGCCAGGGGCCCGAACTGACCTCGGAAGCCCACCGCAGGCTTGTAGATCATGGGACACATCGTGGGCGCCGGGCCCTGGAACTTCAACTCCACGGTCTTGGTCGAGTTGTTGATCGACAAATAGGGCGTGCCGCCGTAGGCGGACTCGGCGCTGCAACTGTTGCCGTACGTCTTGTCGGTGGGACCCGAGAATGAGATCACGTCGGTTGTGGACGGGTGTGTCGGACTGATCGCCCAGCCCGAGGGAGCCGTGGCCCCCATGCCATCGATCCACTCGACGGTCGCCCCCCACGTGGATCCACAGAGAAACGCGGTCGTTGCCAGGATGATTGCTGTCTTCCCCTTCATCGCTCCACCCTTTCCAAAGAGTTCTCCGATCCCGCCTCCCGCAAATCGGCGGGCGTCCAACCCATTCACACCTCCCCACACCGCGGCTTCGATCACGCGTCAGACCCACGCGGGGTCGGACCCCCTCTTGGCAGCGTTATTTCCCTACATCCATTGTGGAACTGTGGCGGAGCGCATGCAAGACAAAACCGGGCGGGACGGACTCTTATTTGCAGACGAAGTTCGCGGGGGAGTCGGCGGAAAGGAGCGGGTCGATCGGCAGCCCAAGCGGATCGCATGGCCCAGACAGGCACGCGGGACGTCTCCGAGCCGGCGTGGTGCGGGCTTCTAGCGGCCTCTGATGCGGCGATACAGGCGTCCGAGGACCGGACGAGGATCGAGGCGACAGAAGACGCTCGTCAGCCGGCCGGTCAGCAGGATCAGCCGAACGCTGTAGTCGAGCATCCGAAGCTCGCAGTCGTCCGGACGCAGGGCCCGCGCTCTGGCGATCCGGGCGGTGGCCTTGGCGGCTTGGCCGGCGGCCAGGAAGGTGAACGCCGAGTCGCGCAGGGCGCCGAGGTGATCGCGGTCGAGCTCGAGAGCCCTGGAGAAGAACCGCTCAGCGTCGGCGAACTGGCTCTTGTTGGCGGCGCTGACGCCAAGGTAGTAGTAGGCGTCGGCGCTGCGCATGTCCAGACCGATGGCGCGGAGCAGGCACTGCGAGGCGTGATCGGGGTCCTCGATGGCCAGGAACATCGACGCCATGGACACCAGCGTGCCGGCGTCGTCGATCTCGTGGTCGAGCTCGGCGATCAGGTGCGCCCGGGCCCTGCTCTTGTGTTCGTCGAGCAAGGCGCATTGGGCCAGGCGATAGTGCGGTCCGGCCAGCGTCGCGTCCTTCTTCAGCGCTTCCTCGAACAGTTCGGCCGCACCCTGGGGATCACCCTGGTCCAGTGCGATCTCACCGAGGTAGAGCATGGCCGGCGCGAAATCCGGGTCCATCTCCAGGAGGCGATGGAACTTCTCCTTGGCGCCGTCCAGGTCCCCCGTCTGCAGGAGGAACAGGGCCATGTCCATGATCGCTTCCACGTCCCCGGGGTTGTTCCGAAGCTCCGCGAGGAAATGCTCCCGGGCCTTGTCATGGTCCCCGTCGGACCAGTAGGCCTGGGCGATGCGGTAGTTGATCTGGGGGTGCGTCGGCTCCAGTTCCGCCGTGCGAAGCCAGCAACGGACGGCCTTCTTGAACTGTCCGCGGGCGAAGAGGCTGTTGCCGATGTTGTAGTAACAGAGGGGGCATTCCTCGTCGATCTGCTGAGCCAGATAGAACATCTGCTCGGCCATGTCGTGCTGGCCCATCTCGGCGTAGGTGATGATCCGGTTGCAGTAGGACGGCTCGAACTCCGGGTCCAACTGCTGGATGTACTCGAAGGTGGTCAGGGCGCGGTCGTACAGCCCGGTGCGGGTATAATCCACCGCCAAGGCGTTGAGGATCTCCAGGTCGTTGGGGCTCAGTTGCAGGGCCAGCTCATATTCCGCGATCGCTTCGTCGAAGCGGCTGATCGCGTCCAGGGTAAGCCCTTTGTTGAAGTGCCACGCGCTGTTGCTGGGATTGACCTCGATGGCCCTTTCCAGGGCCGCCAGCGCCTGCTTCATCTTGCCGTCTTCGTAGAGCTCGTACGCCTTTCGCGCGCTTCGCTCTGCCTTGTCGTACGGACCGGAATCCATGCCCTCGAACGTCATATATCCTGCACACCTCCAGTGATAGACGCCTGTTCTGACTCAACAGCGTTATCGCCCATCGCTCGGGGCGGCCTTAGCATATTTGGCGGCGCGCTGCGCGGATTTGGCCGCCGCGGTAGATTCTTCTGGCGGGCAGGCCGCAAAGTCTTTACAATGCGGGTTCCTAGTGCGATGGAGCCGCCCATTCGAGGGCGTCGGCGCCGTCGTGGTCGCGGTTTTTCTGGATGGTGGGCGCCGAGGGTCTTATAATATGCCCAAGCGGCCACAGGCGCGACCGGGACGATCCGACGGGTCCCTTGGCCTGTCGCGTGTGTTTGGAGAGCCTGTACTATGATCGAGCAAATCAACGGACAGATCGCTGCCGGCAAGGGCAAATACGCCATCGTCGTCAGCCGATTCAACGATTTCATCACCTCCAAGCTGCTGGAAGGGGCGATCGATTGTCTGCGCCGCCACGGGGCGGCCGAAGAGCAGATCACCGTGGCGTGGGTGCCCGGCGCCTGCGAGATCACGCTGGTGGCCAAGAAGCTCGCCGAGAGCGAGCGGTACGTTGCGGTCATCTGCCTGGGCGCCGTGATCCGCGGCCAGACCGGCCACTATGACGCCGTCTGCCAGCAGGTGGTCCGCGGGGTCGGCCAGATCAACTACGACACCGAGGTGCCGACAGTCTTCGGCGTCCTGACCTGCGAGAACCTCGAACAGGCCATCGAACGGGCCGGCACAAAAATGGGCAACGCCGGCGCCAACGCCGCGATGACCGCCATGGAAATGGCGAACGTCATGGAACTGATCGAATAGGGATCTACTATTTGCGATTTACTATTTACGAATCGAAGAGAAGAGCCGCCGGCATTGTCACCCAACGTGGGAAGTCAACGATCGTACGTAGTCAATAGCAAATGACAAATGCATATGGACAAACGAACCAGGGCCAGAGAGCTTGCCATGCAGGCGCTCTATCAACTTGATGTGCAGGGCTCCGTCCTGCTGCCGCGTCTGATGGCCGAGTTCTTCTACGAGATGGAGGGCGATTCGCGGACCCGCCAGCTCGCCTGGGAATGGACCAACGGAGCCTGGGCCAAGGTGGCCGAGTGCGACGAGATCATCGGCGGCTCCACGATCCGCTGGCAGTTCTCGCGGCTCTCGCCCGTGGATCGAAGCATCCTCCGGCTGGCCGTCTACCAGTTGACGTCCTGTCCGGACATCCCGCCGAAGGTGATCATCAACGAAGCGATCGAACTGGCCAAGAAGTACAGCACCGAAAAGTCCGGGCCTTTCGTCAACGGCGTGCTCGACGCCGTCCTGAAGAAACTCCGGACCGAAGGCCGAAGAACGCAGGAGCAGTGAGGGCTACGGATTGAGAACGATTGCAGTTCTGAACCAGAAGGGGGGCGTCGGAAAAACCACCTCGGCGGTCAACACCGCGGCCGCGCTGGCCGCCGCGGGGCGCAGAGTCGTGGTCATCGATTTCGATCCCCAGGCACACATGACGATCCACCTCGGCGTCGAGCCCACGGCCGTGCAGGCCGGCGCGTACGAGGTTCTGACCGAGTCGGCCGGATTCGAATCGAGCCTCATGCTCGTGCGGCCCAACCTCTGGCTCCTGGCCGCCAACATCAATCTCGTCGGCGCCGAAACGGAACTGGTCAACGTCGTCGGACGCGAGATCATCCTGCGCGAGGCCATGCAGGGCTGCCGGGACAAGTTCGACTTCTGCCTGATCGACTGCGCGCCGTCGCTGGGCCTGCTGTCGCTCAACGCGCTGGCCGCGGCAGAAGAAGTCCTGATCCCCTTGCAGCCCCACTTCCTGGCCCTGCAGGGTTTCGGCAAACTGCTGCAGACGGTCGACCTGGTCAACAAACGGATCAATCCGCGGCTGAAAGTCACCGGCGTGCTGCTGTGCATGCACGACACGAGGGCGTCGCTGTCCAACGAAGTCCGCGCCGACATCGAGGGGTTCCTCGACGCGGCCCGCGGCACGAACAGCGCCTGGGACGGAGCGGTCGTGCTGCCGGCGTTCATTCGCAGGAATATCAAGCTGGCCGAAGCCCCCAGTTACGGCAAGACCATCTTTGAATACGACCCCGCCTGCAACGGAGCGGAGGATTACCGCAAGGTCGGCAACTTCTTCCTGGGCATCAGCGACGAGCCCGAGGCGCCCCCCGAACCGGAGCAGTCGCAGGCTGAGCCCCCAGTCGAGACCCAGCCTCAGGCGGAAATGTCGTCCGCTTCCGTTCCGATCGAGATTCGCGAAGTCCCGCAGCCGGACGCGAAGATCGAGACGCCTGTCCACGATGAGCCGACCGAACCGGCACAGACGCAACCCCAGGCCGAGCCTCAGGCGTCGGTCGAAGAAACCCCCGCCGGCGCGCCCATCGAGATCCGCGAGGTGCACGTGCCCGCTCCGACCCGCACGGAGCCCTCTGCGGTCACCCCGGAGCCTCCGGCAATCCTCCCGGAATATCCGGCCGACAGTTCCGGCGTGTAGCGAGGATCGGGACAGAGCGTCCGACAGACGTGCCGGGCCTCCTGAAAAGACGAAGGACCCGGCCGTTGAACGAGAGGGTCCTCTCAGTCGCGGGCTAGATCCTTCGCCGTGCTTCGTTCAGGATGACGACACTGCCCAAGGGGGTCCGCTCATCGTTCGCGTCACTGCGTCTTGCTCTTGAGAAATCCGGAGGCGTCCATCCACTTCTGGCACAGTTCCGGCCAGGCGGACGCGGCGCCGCTCTTGGCGCCAAGGCCGATGCCGTGCGGGCCCTTCAGGAAGATGTGCATCTCGGCCGGCACTTTCGCCCTGCGGAGGGCCAGGTAGAACGCAATGCTGTTCTCGGCCGGGACGGCGGTGTCTTCCCATGTGGAGAACAGGAAGGTGGGCGGGGTCTGCGGCGTCACTTGTTTCTCATTTGAGAACTTCTCGACCAGCGCCTTGTCGGCGTCCCGGCCGAGCAGATTATGCTGCGACCCGTAGTGCGTGTAGGGCTCGTTGAAAGCGATCACCGGGTACACCAGCACCGCGAAATCCGGCCTTCGGCTGACGCGGTCGATCGCATCCCGGGGCTCGACGAACGATTCGCTGAAGTGTGTCGCGGCGGTCGAGGCCAGGTGCCCGCCGGCGGAGAAGCCCAGAATGCCGATGCGATTGGGATCGACGCCCCACTCCTTGGCCCGGCTCCGCACCGTCTGGATCGCCCGTTGGGCGTCCTGGATCGGGGCGGGGTGGCCGTACCCTGCGCCGCTTCGGCTGTGACGGTACGCCACGATGAAGCCGGCGACGCCGAACGAATTGAGCCACTGGCCAATCTGGTGGCCTTCATGGTCCATGGCGAGGTGGCCGTACCCGCCGCCGGGGCAGATCACGACCGCGGCGCCCGTGGCCTTGTCCTGAGGGGGCAGGTAGATCGTCAGGGTGGGCTTGTCGCCCTCGGCCTGCCCCTTGGCTCCCGGCGCGCCGTCGGGCCACAGGAGTTCCACTTTCGGCTGCGCCGCCGCCAGGGGGCACAGGCACAGCGCTGCCAGGACGCCAAGACACAGAATCGCTTTGATCCGCTCGTTCATCGGTTGTCCTCCTTATCTAGGGGATCGAGTCTGCTCCCGTATGCCGCCCGGGGCGTCCGCCCGGCGCCCCTTCAGATCAATCGTTGGGGTTCGTTCAGTTCCTCCGCCATGCACTGAAGGAATCCGGCCGCGTAGTCGCACGGAATGACCCTCTGGTCCGCGGTCAACGACAGGCTGACCACCCTGCGAACGACCGGAACGCCGTTCTGCGCCACGACCGCCCGAACGATCTTGCCGGCCGCGAGGATCGCGCTGACCTGCGGCGGAATGATCGCCAGGAACGAGTCGATGTCGTACGCCCCGAGGTTGCTCAGCGCGATCGTCTCGTCGGCGATGTCTTCCAGCGACAGCTTGTTGCTGCGGGCCTTGTCCGTCAGAACCTTCTCCTCTTCCGCGATCTCGGCCAGCGACAGCCCCTCGGTGTACCGCACGACCGGGACGACCAGGCCGCGAGGCGTGTTGACCGCGAACCCGACGTTGACGTTCTCGGCGATCTGGAGGATGTGACCGTCGCCGTTGTTATGGCTGACGCCCGACACGAGCCGGCCGACCATCAGGGGAAACCGCTTCACCGCCACGGCCATGGCCCGGATGTAGAACGTCCCGGTGGTAACCTTGACGCCGAGAGCCCTGGTCAGGTTGTGCCGGATGGCCATCAACTCGGTAACGTCGGCCTTGATCTCCATGTAATAGGATGACTTGTTGCGTTTCGAGGCCAGCATCCGCTCACCGATCAGACGCTGGATCCGCGTCAGCGGCATGGTGGTCGTAGTTGTATCGTTCAGAGGAGCCTCCGTCGTTTCTTGCACAGGGGGTTCGCCTGCTTTTTTGCCGCTATCATACCCGAGAAACCGCCGACTGCAAGAGCCGCCTTCGGACAAGGACAGGAGTCCCGTCCGTCCCATTCGTCCCATAGGTCCCATGAGTCCTATGGGAAAAGCACGACTTACACCTTCTCCCGAATCCGCCCCAGGCCGTCCAGGCACAGTTGCGACCAGGTCTCCATCTGGTCGCGGACGGCCCGCAGCTCCGGCTCGCTCATGAACTCCATCTGCGTGATCATCTGCTCGCGCCGGCTCACCTTCGGGGCGTCCAGAACCCAGCAGTGGACGACGCCCAGGTGCACCTTGCCCACCTCGTTGGAATCGTCGTTGAGCAGGGCGACGACGTGATCCTTGTGTCCGGCCTCGACCGCGACCTCCTCGGTCACTTCGCGCTCGACGGCCGCCTCGTACGTCGCGCGGTAATCGCCGAACAGCGGCGCTGCGTCGTCGATCGGATTGATATGCCCGCCGATGCCCATGGAGCGGTTGCCCACCAGGCGGGTCTCGCCGGCCCGCTTGCCGCGGACGTAGGTCAGGTACCTGCCTTCGCAGGCCATCAG
>JAAYVJ010000230.1 GCA_012517265.1 Planctomycetota bacterium
ACCCCAGGGTCCTGCCCGGCGCGCAGATCGCCTGGACCGCGTCCTACGAAGGGAGCCAGGAGCAGGCGGTGGCCTACGCCAAGCAGTGGAACAATCCCCGCCCCGATGTGGAAATCGCGACGGTGGACATGGTCTATGTCGAGAAGGATCGGGGCGTCCCGGTCCTGCTGGCGATCACGGCGGCCCGGGTCAAGTAGGCGGGTGGCCGAAACGTTGTTCGAAACCATGGGAATGGAGGTCTTGCCATGAATTTGCGTGTGCTTGCGGCCGTAATCGTCGCGGTCTTGATCTGGGGAGGCTTGTGGGTGTTCACTCGCCAATCGCCGGCAGCGGAGCCGCCCGGCAAAACGCTGCGGGTCGTGCAGACCGACGACTTCGAGGTCACCGGCAACGGCGACGCGGCCGCCTGGTCGAAAGCCGACTGGACGCCGCTGGAGTCGCGCGCCGACGGGGGGCACTCGTACCGGACACGATTCAAGATGCTCTACTCACAAACCGGCCTGTACGTGCTGATGGATGGCCAGGACCGCCTGCTGACTACCACGATGCGAGAGGATTTCCTGGACCTCTGGAATGAGGACGTCTTCGAGTTCTTCCTCTGGCCCGACGAGCGGTACTCGGTGTATTTCGAGTACGAGATCTCGCCGCTGGGCTTCGAGCTGCCCATCCTGGTCCCGAACTTCGACGGCCAGTTTCTCGGCTGGCGCCCCTGGCATTATGAAGGCAGCCGCAAGACCCGCAAGGCGACCGCGGTATTCGGGGGGCCGAAGCAGTCCGGCGCAGCGGTCACGGGCTGGAGGGCGGAGGTGTTCGTCCCGTTCGAGCTGCTCAAGCCTCTGCAGAACGTGCCACCGAAGCCGGGAACCCGATGGCGGGCCAATTTCTATCGTGTGGATTACGACGACGACAAGGCCGCCGGGTGGGACTGGGCCCGGGTCGGGCCTCGCTTCCACGAATTCCAGAAGTTCGGCACTCTCGTTTTCGACTAGGTCGCACCAGGCGACCGCAAGGCTACTGGGGCCCGGGCATATCCGGCGGGGGACCGTTGGCGTCGGCGGGCGGCAGGCCCCGCGGGCCCATGTCCCGCATGCCGTTGGGGTCTCTGGCTCGGTCGCGTCCCCAGTCGGCGCGGCGGCTGCCGGGGCCCCTGAACCCGTCGCGGGGTCGGTCGCCACGCATCATCGGGTTGTTCGGATCCCTGGGCGGTCCCGGGCGCCAGCCGTCACGCCGGCTGTTGGGGTCCATGCGTAGGTCGGGCGGCCCTTCACCTCGTTCTCCCGGCGGTCCGCCTCGGCCCCCACGGCGGGGATCGAACGGACGTCTTTCGCGGAAATGCTCGAATCTCCTCTTCAGATCGTTCTCCCATTTGGCGTACTGGTCGGACGTCAGAATCTCCTGCATGGATTTGGCGAACGCCTCTCGCTCCTTCTCTTGCGCCTGACTGAATTTCTGCCAGAGTTCGTGTGTCGCCGCCCACTGCCTGGTGAGCATCTCTTTGAGTTGAGCGGACTGTTTTTCGGACAGTCCGTACTCCTCTGTCCATCGAGCCACGAGGAAATTGGGCTCCGGTCCCGGCCCGGGATCGGGAGGCGACAACCGTATTCGCGGCACGATCCGACCCTTCAGAGCCAGGATGGTGCCGCCAGTGCCAATGCCGATCCCGGAAAGCAGGACGACCCCCGCGACGGCAATCTGGGCGACAACCTGGCGGCGGGTCATCGGGGGACGGCGATGGGGCATCGTGGGGTGGTCGGGCTTGGCGGCGTCTACCATAACCGCATCTCCGGCAGAGGGGCGATCAGCTCCATCACGGGACTGCTCATATACTTCCAGAACTCAATGGCCAAAAACAGGGTAACCGAGGCCGCCACCGCCGAGATGCCTCCGAACAGGCCCAGGGGGATCAACGTGACCGACATGGGTTTCTCGGACCTGATGCGAAGCCGCACCTGATCGGCCACCCCGAACACGGGGGTCGTTTCCTCGCGTGCCTTCAGAGCCAGTTTTGCCAGAGCCTCTAAAGCGTCCATCCGAGTTTCTCCAAAAGGTGTTCTCTTTCGGCGATTTCCTTGATCTTGCGGCGGGCCCGGAGGGCCTGGGTCTTGACCTTGGCCCGGCTCCAGCCCATGCGTTCGGCGATTTCCTGGGTCCCGCAGTCCTCGAAGTACATCAGCGTCAGGACCAGCCGGTCGTCCGCGGGCAGCCGGGCGAGCAGACGTTGCAGAACCGCGGCGGCCTCCGCCGGGTCGATATCGTCGTCCTGGGCTGCCTCGATCTGTTCGAGAATATCGGAATCCGGGAGCGTTGACTCCACAGATTCCCGGGCCTTGTCCCGCCAGAAGTGGTAACCCGTGCGTGTGGCGATCCTCCGCAGCCAGTGCAGCAACGGGGCGTCGCCGCGGTAGGTCTTGAGGCTGAAGTAGGCGTCTACGAATACCTGTTGCACGAGTTCCTCACACTCAACCGGGTCGCGAGTGAATCGCCAAAGCAGACCGGTGATGGGTTTCTCGTACCGCCGCACCAGTCTGGCGTACGCATCCTCATCACCGTTACGCGAAGCGACAACATCGGACCAGTCTGTGTTTTCCACACTCTTATTCTAAAGAATTCCCGTCGGTCGTCCAGCAATCTCCATGCGTTTGCCGTTCACTTCTCTAGTGGGGCGGCAGGGGCCGGCGGTGACAGCAAAAATCAGTTCTCGGCCGCAAGAATTCCGCATAAAAGGAACGCGAGAGCCGTCTAACAGGCGGATGAGCCTCGATTTTACGGAACCTCCATTTTCCTGTAACCGTCCAGGACGTCCATACACTTACTGGGTGTCCAATGCAGTATCGCTCACTGGACCATCCGAAAAGATCCGATAGATAGGGAGACAAGATATGAATCCCGATGAAATGAGAGTCGAGCTGGAGCAGTTCGTCAACAAAGGCCTGAGGGAGGGCTGGACGGGCTGGCCGCTGAAAGTGGGGGCTTGTGTGGAGAGCCGGTTGGCCGGACAATGGTCGGCCCTTCCGGCTCGGGCGTGGCGGTGCCGTTGCGACGGGGCGATCTGCCCGATCGGGATGGAGGATACGTTCGCCACCCTGCACTCGCTGTGCTAGAGGAGGAATTCGGGCAAGAGCCCGATGTGTGTGCCGATCGGCACGGTTTTCAAAGTTCTGAAAGGAGAAGTACGATGCAAAGACGAAAACTGACAATCGGTGTGGCGGCCGGTGTCCTGGCCCTGGTGATTGCGGGAATGTGCGTTGCTCAGCCGCCGGCGAACAACAACCGCGGCAACCGCGGCGACCGAGGCCCCGGCGGGAACTTCGACCCGGCCGAGATGCGCCAGCGGATGATGGAGAGATGGAAGGAGCAGCTCGGCGCCGACGACGAGGCCTGGAAGGTGATCGAACCCCGTCTGACGAAGGTGATGGAACTCAGCCGCGATGCGATGCCCGCCGGACGCGGCATGTTCGGCTTCGGCATGCGTGGCGGCCCGGGCGGTCCCGGCGGTCGCGGCGGCGACAATGCCAACCGGCCCCGGTTCCCCGGCCAGGAGAATCGAGAGCCGACGGCCGTCGAGAAGGCCGCCGAGGCGCTGAACACCACGCTGGAGAATCAGTCCGCCTCGGCCGAGACGATCAAGCAGCAGCTCACCGCGCTGCGGGCCGCCCGCGTCAAGGCCCAGCAGGATCTGGCCGCCGCCCAGCAGGATCTCAAGCAGATCCTCAGCGTGCGTCAGGAAGCGATCCTCGTTGTCAATGGCATGTTGAACTAAGGCACGGTTCATCCAATGAATGCACTTGTGCACAGAATGCTCGATCAGGGTCTGATCGACGAATCCGCGGCCCGGGGCATCAGCGGCTTGCTCTCCGAGGGCGAGCCGCCGGCCCGGGCCTTTACGGTCTGCGGCGTGGCGGAAGAGCCGCTGTTGCGGTTCCTGGCGCGCGAGCTGGGGCTGCCGTATGTCGAGCTCGAGGGCCGCGACTTCACGCGGGAGTTCCTCGCCAAGTTCCCCGCCCGCATCCTCCTGGACAAGCACATCATGCCGGTCGAGGGGGACGACGGGGAACTGCTGGCCGTCACCAGCGATCCCTTCGATACCTCGGCGATCGACGAGCTGCGCCTGGCCACCGGCCGGGACTTTCAGATCGCCCTGGCGCCGCTGGCGGAGATCGACCGTTGCATCAAGAAGTACCTGGGCGTCGGCGCCGACACGGTCCAGTCGATGATCTCGGAGGCCGGAGAGAATGGCCTGCAGGTCATCGACACCGATTCGGACGACGACATGGACTTGACCGAGGCCGCGGAAGGGGCGTCCATCGTCCGATTTGTCAATCAGATCCTGACCGAAGCGATTGAACGGCGGGCAACCGACGTGCATATCGAGCCGTTCGAGGAGAGCCTCCGGGTCCGCTATCGAATCGATGGCGTGCTCCAGGAGGCCTCCATCGCGGCCGAGGTCAAGCAGTTCCAGGCGGCCATCGTCTCGCGTCTGAAGATCCTGGCCAAGCTGGACATCGCGGAAAAGCGGGTCCCGCAGGACGGTCGAATCAAGATCATCATTTCCGGCCGGGAGATCGACGTCCGTGTCTCCGTGATCCCGATGATTTACGGCGAGGCGGTTGTGCTTCGCTTGCTGGACCGTTCCTCGGTCCTGCTGGGAATGGACAAGCTGGGCATGTCCGCGCGGGACCTCAAGATCATGGAGGTGGTCCTGGAGCGGCCGCACGGGATCATCCTGGTGACCGGGCCGACCGGAAGCGGAAAGACCACGACCCTCTATGCGGCCCTCTCGCACATCAACGACACGGAGCGCAAGATCATCACGATCGAAGACCCCATCGAGTACCAGCTCCACGGGATCAACCAGATCCAGGTGTCCCGCAAGGCCGGGCTGACGTTCGCCAGCGGCCTCCGCGCGATCCTGCGTCACGACCCCGACGTGGTCCTGATCGGCGAGATTCGCGACTCCGAGACCGCCGAGATCGCCATCCAGGCGTCTCTGACCGGCCACCTGGTGTTCTCGACCCTGCACACCAACGACGCGCCCAGCGCGCTGACCCGCCTGGTGGATATGAAGATCGAGCCGTACCTGGTGGCGTCGTCCCTGGAAGCGGTCCTCGCCCAGCGGCTGGTCCGAACGATCTGCCAGCATTGCCGGGAGCCCTTGTCCAAGGACGAGACGGCTCCGTTGAAGAAGCGGTTCGGCGACAAGCTGCCCGAGGTTTTGTACAGGGGCCGCGGATGCCGCGAGTGCCAGGGCACGGGCTATCGCGGCCGGCTCGGCATTTTCGAGATGATGATGGTCACCGACGACGTGCGGTCCCTCATCATCGAGAACGCCTCGGCCCCCGAGCTTCGCAAGATCGCGGTCGGTCAGGGCATGAAAAGCCTGCGCGAAGACGGATTCCGGCACCTCCAGGAGGGACGCACCACGGTCGAAGAGATTATGCGCGTCACGAAGGACGAGACGTTCACGATGCGCGATTTCGCAGACGAGGCGGAGCAGAAGTAAAGGCGAGCGATGGCAACTTTCCTCTACAAAGCGATCGATGCGCAGGGCCGGCAAGTGGCCGACAAGCTCGTGGCCGCGGACCGGGCTTCCGCGATCGACCAGCTTTTCACACGCAAGCTCAATCCGGTCACGGTCGAGAGGCAGGAGGATATCCCCGCCGGAGGCGCCCTGGCTCGCCGGGGACGGGTCTCCAAGGCCGAGGTCGAGTCCTTCACCCGCCAGTTGGCGAACCTTCTGGCCGCGGGCATTCCCCTGAGCCGGGCGCTGAGCATCCTGAGCCACGAAGCCGCGAAACCCGCGGCCGCTCGGCTCTGGGCGACGGTGCACGACCAGGTCGCCGGCGGCATGCCGCTGGCCGACGCCCTGAGCCTGCATCCTCGCGCGTTCCCGCCGGTGAACGTGGCCATGGTCCGGGCCGGCGAGACGGGCGGCTTCCTGGACGTGGTGCTCGAACAGATCGCCACGTTCCGGGCCCGTGAGCAGGAACTGAAGGACAAGGTCGCCTCGGCGCTGCTGTACCCGGTGATCCTGTCGGTGCTCGCGACGGGGATCCTGGTGTTCCTCTTGATCTACTTCATCCCGCGGTTTTCCACGATGTTCGCCGAGTACGGCGGATCGCTGCCGGGCCTGACCAAGGCGATCGTCGCGGTCAGCGGGATGGCCGTGCGGTACTGGTTCGTGCTGGTGATCGCGGTGGTTCTGCTGGTCTTCGGGATTCGACGGGTTCGGTCCAGCCAGGAGGGCCGGCGTCTGGTGGAGCGGGCCGTGCTCCGCTCGCCCCTGTTCGGCCGGGCCGTGGCGAGATTCGCCCTGGTGAGGTTCTGCCGGATGCTGGGCACCCTGGTCGGCGCGGGCGTGCCCCTGGTGGCCGCGCTGAGAGTCGCCAAGGAAGCCATCGGCAACCAGGTGTTGGCCGATACGGTGGACGGGGCGATCGAGGATGTTCAACGCGGCGTGTCTTTGGCGCGCAGCCTCGAGCGGTCGAAGGAGCTGTTTCCGAACTCCGTCATCGAGATGGTGGCGGTTGCCGAAGAGAGCGGCCGGCTGGACAAAGAGCTGACCCGCTTGGCCGGGGCGTACGAGCAGGAATTGGATCGCTACCTCAAGATGCTGGTGGCGATGGCCGAGCCGGCGCTGCTGTTCGTCATGGCGGCCCTGGTCGGCACGATTGTGATCGGCATGATTCTGCCGATATTCAACATGCAGGAGCTGATCCGCTAGGGCGGCTCGGCGCAATCCGTGGACGTCTTTGAGTTGGGATGCTTATGAAACTGTGGGCTGAGAGCAGGAGACAAACGTTGAAGCGAAACCGGGCGACGGCATCGGGCTTCACCCTGATCGAGCTGCTGCTGGTGTTGGTGATTCTGGCAACCCTGGCGGCGATCGTGACGCCGAAGTTCGCCAAGCGAGGCGCACAGGCGAAGATCACCGCCGCCAAGACCCAGATCTCGCAGCTCGAGGTCGCGCTGGACGCCTTCGAGATCGACGTCGGCCGGTATCCCACGACGGTGGAAGGGCTGCAGGCCCTCGTCACAAAACCGACCTCGGACTCCGACGGATGGAACGGGCCCTATCTGAGCAAGGGCGTTCCCCGGGACCCCTGGGGCGGGGACTACCAGTATCGTTATCCCGGCCAGCAAAATCCGGACGGGTACGACCTGTCCTCCTATGGTCCGGATTATCGCATGGGCGGAGACGACGACATCACGAACTGGACCGAAGAGAACTGATCTGTTCCTCCAACGGCGCGGACGGATGACAACCATGGCCACACGCACCAGACAACTCGATCGAAGCCGGGGCATGACGCTTCTGGAGCTGATCCTGGTCATGGTGATCCTCTCGACCGTGCTGGCGATGGCGGCGCCGTCTCTTCGCGGGTTTTTCGCCTCCCGGCGGGGGGACGACGCGGCGGCCCAGATCCTCGCCCTGACGCAGTTCGCCCGCTCGCAGGCGATCGCGGAGGGGCTGATCTACCGTCTGAACTTCGACACGCAGGAGCGGACGTGCTGGTTGACGGTGCAGAAGGCCGGGACCTTCGAGCGGCTCGAGACCAGCTTCGGCAAAGCCTACACCGTGCCCAAGGACCTGACCATCGTGCTGGAGGACGTGGTGCAGAAGGACCGCGAGGTCTACCTGGAGTTCACGCCGTACGGCACGGTCACCCCCGGCACGATCCGGCTCATCGACCGGCGGGGACGGGCGCTGGAGATCGCCTGTCCCACGACCACGGAGTCCTTCTCCATTACAGAGTCCGATCGGATTTACACTCAATATGCGGCACGATGAATTGACAATCCGGCTCGGCCGATCTCGGTCGGGAGCGAACCTGTCGGGCGGTCGGGACCGACGACGGGGGTTCACATTCATCGAGCTGCTGGCCACGATCGTGCTGATCGCGGTGATCATGCCGGTGGCCATGCGGAGCATCGGATTGTGCACGCGGCTGGCCGGCCAGTCGCGACGGCAGATGGAAGCGGCCTCGCTGGCGAAGGCCAAGCTGACGGAGCTGATCGTCAGCGGCAAGTGGGAGGACGGGAATCAGCGGGGTCAGTTCGAAGAGAAGGAATGGTCCGACTACGAGTGGTCGCTGACGGTGAAGAACTGGACTGACGCCCTGGTTCGCGAGCTGGAACTGACGGTGGCCTGGCGGTCGTTCGGCCGTCAGCAGGGAGTGACGCTCGGCACGCTGGTGTATCCGGAGGAGAACTGACGTGGCGCTGACGCGAAGAACAACCTGGAATTCGCAAGCCCGCGGCGGCTTCACGCTGATGGAGCTTCTGGTGGCCATGGTCCTGATGGTCGCGGTCGCCTCCTCCCTCTACACCGCTCTGCACACGGGTTTTCGTGCCCGTCGCAGCGCGCTGCTGGCGGTTGAGCCGACGATGCAGGCCCTCAATGCGATTGAGCTGATCAAACAGGACATCCAGGGGGTCCTGCCGCCGGACAGCAATGGTTTGGCCGGCGCCTTCGTCGCCACGGATTCGCCCGGCTTCAAGGGCCGGGACAGCGATTCCCTCGAGTTCTACACCACGCATGTCTACCCCGACGAGGAGAATCCTAACGGAGGAGTGGGCAAAATCAAGCTGCTCCTGGAGGACGACACGGACGCCGAGCACGGCAATTACACCACCTACCGCCTCGTCCGCGAGGTGACTACGAATCTGCTGGCCCCCAAGGAAGTGGAGCCCGAGGAGCAGATCCTTTGTCGCGACGTCACGTCGTTGAATTTCCGGTACTACGACGGCGACGGATGGGTGGACGACTGGGATTCCACGGAAGACGCCAACAGCCTTCCGAAGGCCGTCGAGGTCGAGATCGAGGTCGCGTATTTCGCCCGGGACGGCAGGACCGTCAAGAGCAGCGTGAAAGAGCCAGAGAGACGCCGGCTGATCCAGAGCTTCGCCATTCCGTGTGAGGCGGCCGAAGAGACCAGCGAGACGTCGAGCAGCGGCAGTTCCTCTTCCAGCGGCAATGCGAGCGGCTCATCCTCGGGCCGGCCGGCCGGCGGCGCTTCGTCCGGAGGAGGTGGCGGATGACGCGCCGTAGGGCACAACAACCCGGGACCGTGTTGATCGTGACGATTTGGGTCGTGCTCGTATTGGCGGGACTGGCCCTGGTGTTCGCCCGATCGATGCGCGTGGCGGCGGCCGTTTCGGCCAACCACCTCGCCTCGCTCCAGGCCGAGTGCATCGCCGACGGCGCCCTCCAGTACATCATCGCCAAGATCGTCGATGCCAAGGAGAACGAAGGCACCGACACCGACGACGGCGACGCCTACGAGGCGCAACAGGTCGGCAAGGGGTATTTCTGGGTGTTGCAGTCGAACCTCGAGAGCGATCGGGAATTCACCTTCGGCCTGACCGATGAAGCGGCCAAGATCAATCTGAATTCCGCCTCGCTGGAGATGCTTCAGAAGCTGCCCGGGATGACGGCGGAACTGGCCGCGTCGATCATCGACTGGCGGGATGAGGATACCGACGTCACCACCGGCGGCGCCGAAAGCGAGTACTACCTGCTGCGTTCCGAAGGCTACCAGTGCAAGAACCTGCCTCTGGAGACCGTCGATGAGATTCTCCTGATCAAGGGCGCTTCGGAGGAGCTTCTCTACGGCGAGGACACCAATCTCAACGGATATCTCGACGATCACGAGAACGACGGGGACGAGAGCGAGCCGGCCGACAATCACAACGGCCGCCTGGACGCCGGCTTCTACGACTACGTCACCGTCTATAGCACGGAAAAGAACGTGGACGCCGACGGCAACACGCGGATCAACATCACGGACGCCTCCGCCGCGTCGGAACTCCAGTCTCTGCTGGAAGGCAAGTTCAAACAGGAACGGGCGATCGAGATCATGCAGCGAAGCGGGATCAGTTCGAATGCCAGTTTCGAGAACATCCTGGACTTCTACTATCGGTCGCAGATGACCGCGGAGGAGTTCGCACAGATTGCCGACCGGCTGACGACCAGCAGCGAAACCACGCTTTCCGGTCTGGTGAACGTGAACACCGCTCCGAAGGAAGTGCTATTGTGCCTGCCGGGGCTGGAGGAGAGCGATGCGGAATCCCTGGTGTCGTATCGCCAGGCCAACCGCAACAGCCTCGACTCGATCGCCTGGGTGACCGGGGTGCTCACGCAGGAAAAGGCGGTCGGGATCGGCAGCTACATCACCGTGCGGTCGTGTCAGTACTCGGCGGATATCGTCTGCCTGTCCGGCAACGGCCGGGCCTACAAGCGGTACCGCGCCGTGTTGGATACGCAGGGCACCACGCCCCGCGTGATGTACGGGAGAAGTCTCACCCACTTCGGCTGGCCTTTGCAGCCGGAGATCGTGGCGGCCCTGAGGAAGGGCCAGCCCCTGGACAGTGTTGTGTTGAGTATGCATTGACGGGACGTGAACATGGTCGGCACACGCCATTTGTTGGGATTGGCCATCGACGACGGCGGCGTCGTCGCAACGGAGCTCTGCGTCCGGGCGGGTCGCCCGGAGATCCGCGGCGCCGGCGAGCTTTCCTGGGATCGGGAACTGACGCCGGAGAACGTCGCCGAACTGGGCCAGCGGCTTCGGCATTTCCTCCGTGAAAAGGGGTTCACCGCCAAGAAGGCCGTGGTCGGCTTGGCGGCCAAGTGGGTTCTGGCCAAGGAGGTCGAAGTCCCGCCGACGACGCCGGAGACCCTGTCCGGAATCCTGAGCATTCAGGCCGAGAGGGCGTTCTCCTTCAACGCCGACGAACTGGTGTTCGACTACTGCGGCAAGACCAGCCCCTCCGAGAAGAGCCAGGTCCTCCTGCTGGCCGCCCGCCGGCAGATCGTGGATCGGGTTAAGGAACTGGCGGAGGCGTCGGGTCTCCAGATCCAGTCGATCACCGTCTCGGCGTTCGCCTGCGGGAGCCGGGCCTCTCAGAACAGGTCCGCCTGCCGATACGGCCTCTACACCCGGCCCACCTATTGCGAATTCTGGGGCCAGGCACAGGGTATGCCGCACTTCATCAAGCACATCCCGCTGGGGATGAACGGCAACCCTTCGGGCTATACGGACCAGTTGACCGCCATGATCCAGCGGCAGATCCTTCTGTCGTCCCGGCAGGACCAGGTTCCCCCGCATCAGGTGGCGGCCTTCGACGCCTGCGGGTTGTCCGCCGACATGCTCAAGCGTCTCAACGAACGGCTCGCTCCGCAGAAGATTTCGATCGTCGACGGCCGCGAGGGTCTGTTCCCTGCGGGGCTGACGATACCGGCCGGCGTGCAGGAGGCCCCCGTGGTGGCCGCCGCAGCCGTGGCGATGACCGCGGTCGGGCAGGAGCGTCCCGCCGTCGATTTCCTCAACCCTCGGATGGGAGAGAAGAAGAAGGCCAGCCACAAGCGGTTCTACGCGTGGGCAGGCGGGATCGCCGCGGTCTGTCTGATCGGCCTGGGGCTCTGGCTTTGGGGCTGGCAGAGCGACCGCCGCGACATCGCAGTCTACAAACAGCAGTTGGCGGACATGGACAAGGACCTGACCGCCGCCAAGGAGGTGGTCGCCCGTCTGACCTACGCCAGCAGTTGGGGCGCGACGAATCCTCGGTTCCTCAGTTGCCTTCGCGCCGTGACCGAGGCTTTCCCCGAGGAAGGCACCGTCTGGGCGACCAGCCTGGCGTTGAACGAGAGCGGCGTCGGCTCGGTGGTCGGCAAGCTCACGAGCGAGTCGAGCTTCTACGAGGTGTTCGACAAGATCGATCGAAGCGAGGCGTTCGCCAACACCAAACTGATCCATATCCGAGACGTCGGGCAGAATTCCCGTGAAAAGGAATTCGCCATCAGTTTCACCTTCAAAGGGGCGAAGTAGACATGGTCCTATCGAAACGAGAACGAATCCTGGCGATCGGGATGATCGTGGTGATCGGCGCCTTGGTGCTCAACACGATCCTCATCAATCCGCTGGCCGCCGGCCGCGAGGCGACGAGGAACGAGAAGTTGAAGCTCGAAGCGGACATCGCGGAAGCCCAGAACGTGTTCGCCAAGAGGAAGATCCTCGAACGGAAATGGAAGAGCCTTCTGGTCGAGGATTCGCAGAACGCCACGGGTTCGGAGAGCCGGATCGCCCGGGCGCTGACCGAGTGGTCCCGCCAAACCCGGCTGGACGTGACGTCGGTGAAGCCGGACCGGACGGACACCCAGAAAGGGATGACCGAGACGACGTTCGTGCTGGCCGGGCGGGGTTCGCTGGACGCGGTGGCCTCCTTCCTCTACCGGGTGGAGACCTCCGAACTGCCGGTGAAGGTCGTGGACATGCAGTTGGGCTCCAGCAGCGAGTCCGGCGACAGCATGTCGTTGCAACTGCGGCTCTCGGCCATCTCCATGAACCCCGCGTCGAAGGCGCCGGAGAAGGCATCCACGAAGAAACAAGCTGAGGCGAACAATGAAGACGAAATGCTCTAGGCATGCAAGCGTCCTGTCGCTGGCGGTCGTCGCGGCGGGGCTGATCCTGATCCTGTGGCCGCAAACCGGCCAGTGCCAGCAGCGGTCCTCCCGGCGACGGGGCTCAGAGGCGGCGCAGCCGGCGGATCCGAACGCGGCGGCGCACCCGAACTCCTGGGCGAGCTTCGACATCATCTTGAAACGGAACATCTTCTCCCGTCAGCGACGGCCCGCCCGCCAGGAGACGGAGCGGGTGGTGGAGGCTCCCCGCGTCGTGCCGAATCCCGAGTCCTATTACCTGCTCAAGGGCGTTGTCCAGGAGAACGACGATTTCATCGCGTTTATCGAGGACACCCAGAACGGCACGGTCCTGCGATTGCGGCGCGGCGACCCGGTGGCCAGAGGCACCATCAAGACCCTGACCCTCGACGGGCTGGAATACCTCCGGGAGGACAAGACGACCGTTGTGCAGATGGGCTGCGATCTCGAGGGGGGGTATGGCAATTTGACGAACCGCCAGATGTATGAACTGGCGGCGACGCCGACCTCGCCGGCGGGCGGACCGTCGACGGCCGCCCCGGCCGCGGCGCCTGCGGGAGCGGATTCGGACATCATCAAGCGTCTCATGGAGCAACGAAGACAACAACTCGGACAGTAGTCCAGCGGTCCGGGACCTTCTGTCATTGACCTGTGCGAAGGAGTGAGTGCAATGCGATCGTTCAAACTGACTGTGGTTGGCCTGATCCTGGCGGCAGCCCTTATCGTTCCCTCCGGCGTAGCCGCTCCTCAGGAGGAGTCCGGCGGCGCGCCGCCCCAGAGGGCAAGCGAACCGGTGGAGGTGGTCAGGACCAACGGAGACATCAAAGTCAAGCTGAACTTCCAGGACGCCCCGTTGCAGACGGTCCTGGAGTATCTCTCGGAGACTGCCGGGCTGACGATCGTTTCGGACGAAACCCTGGCCAACAGCCGGATGACCGTGATCAGCCGCCAGCCGATTCCGTTGGGCGAGGCGGTGGCCCTGATCAACTCGATCCTCAAGGAGAAAGGACTGACCACGGTTCTGACCGCCAAGACTCTCAAGGTCGTCACCCTGGCGAACGCCAAGAAGGAGAACATCCCGGTGAAGACGGGGCGGGATCCGAACCAGGTCGTGCCGGGCGACAGCGTCGTGACGTATGTGATTCCGGTTGCGCATGTCACCGCATCGGCCCTGAAGGAAAACCTCGAGGCGCTGCGTCCGGAGTATGCCAGCATCGAGGCCAACGAAGACGGCAACGCCCTGATCATCACCGACACCACCGCCAACATTAAACGCCTGATGGAGATCGTGGTGGCGCTGGACACGCACATGGCTTCGGTGGCGGAGATCCGCGTGTTTCGGCTGACCAACGCGACCGCGTCCAGTACGGCCACGCTGATCAACAACATCTTCGAGCAGAATTCGCAGGGGACCAGCCGCAACCGCACGAACAACCGCGGCGGCGGCTTCGGCGGTCCTTTTGAGATGATGATGCAGATGCGCGGCGGCGACCGGGGCGGACGCAACGCCGGCCCGGGCGGCGGCACCAGTTCCGGCCAAGCCGGCGGCTCGATGAACGTCCAGGTGGTCGCGGCCGCCGACGAGCAGACCAACTCCGTCGTGGTCCGCGGGCCGATCGAAGCGCTGGAACTCGTCGAGAACATCATTTCCTCGCTGGACGACAAGACGGCCAAGGTCGCCGATGTCCGGGTCTTTCAGTTGCGCTATGCAGATGCGACGAACACCGCGGACGTGATCAACCAGCTCTTCAACCAAAGCCAGTCTTCGTCGTCGTCCCGATCCCGGTCCAGTCGCACCAGCGGCGGGATGGAGGGCGGACCGATGATGTTCCGCGGCCCGTTCGCCGGGCCCGGCGGCGAGATGCAGGCGGAGGGTGCCACAATGGTGCAGGTGACCGCGGCGGCCGACAGCCGGACCAACACCGTCGTGGTCACCGGCCCCGAGGCGGTCCTGAAAGTGGTCGAGGGGGTGATTGCGAAGCTCGATTCCCCCATCTCCAACGTGGCCGACGTCAAGGTGTTCCACCTGCAGTACGCGGACGCCTCGGACACGTCGGAGTTGATCAACGACGTGTTCGGGCAGCAGAGCAGTTCGTCGTCCTCCCGTTCGTCGCGCAACAGCCAGCAGAACCAGTCCGTTCGGTTCATGGGCGGCGGCATGATGGGGGGGATGATGGGCGGCCGCGGCGGCATGATGGGCGGTCAGACCGGCCAGAGCAGCAGCGGTGGCGGCAGCATCTCGGACGTGGCGGTGATCGCGTCGGCCGACTCGCGGACGAACTCCGTCGTGGTCAGCGGGCCGCCGGAGACGCTGGAGATCGTCGCCCAGATCATCAAGCAGCTCGATGAGAATCCCGAGCAGGAGCGGCGGATCTTCGTCTACGCCCTCAAGAACGCCAGCGCCTCGAATCTCATGACGATCTTGAACAACCTGTTCACGCAGATGGCTTCGCTGGACCAGCAGGGCACCAGTTCCCGGGGCAGCCAGCAATTCCAGGGCGGACAGGCCAACCGGGGCGGCGCCGCAGGCGGAACTGCGGGCGGAACGACCTCCAGTTCTTCCGACAGCGACGACCTGTCCGACGAGACCTACTTCGAGGCCGATCCGAACACCAACTCGCTGTTGTGCATGACCTCGACGAAGAACTACGAGAAGATCAAGCCGATCATCGATGAACTGGACAAGCCGGTCGGCCAGGTTTTGATCAAGGTCCTGTTTGCCGAAGTGACCTTGACGGACCAGTTGGACGTCGGCGCCGAACTGGCTCTGACCAACGTCAATCGCAACGGCGGCACGACGACGAACCAGGTGTTTGGCCGGCCGGATGGTGTCACCGCGCCATGGGGGGGAAGCAGCCCCGGCGGCTTGCAGATCCGAACGATTCAAGGGGATCTGGACCTGACCTTGCACGCGCTGCAGGAGAAGACCAAGCTCAACGTTCTGTCCCGGCCGTACGTCATGACCCGCAGCAACCAGACCGCCACGATCACCGTGGCGGAGGAAGTGCCCATCCCGTCGAGCAGCACCAGCGCCAGCAGCGGGGGCGGCGTCGGAACGCAGACCAGCTACACCTATCGAAGCGACATCGGTATCGTGCTCGAGGTCACGCCCTCGGTCAATCCGGACGGGTTGGTCAACATGGTCGTCAACCCGAAGATCACGGAAATCAGCGGGTCGGTCCAGATCTCCGAGAACCTCGACGCAACCCAGTTCTCCACGCGGTCGGCCAATACGCGGGTCGCGGTGATGAACGGCCAGACCATCGTCATCGGCGGTCTGATCAAGGACAAGGTCAACAAGATCGTCAAGCAGGTTCCGCTGCTGGGAGACGTTCCGCTGGTCGGCAACCTTTTCAAGAGGACCGACACGAGCAAAGAGAAGATCGAGCTGTTGATCTTTCTGACCCCGTACGTGGCGCAGTCCCCGTCGCTGCTGACCCAGATCTCGGAGTTGGAAGAATCTCGCAGCACGATCAGCCAGGACAAGACGGCTGCCGACGCATACAGGGCCCATATGGAAAGCATGAAGAACATGACGGGCCAGACGAAGACCGATCCGAATCAGTGACGCATCCTGCGGGGGATTCCGCGTCGTAGAAGGCTGATCCGAGAATCCGCGGGCGGCGTCAGGAGAGACAGACCTCCTGGCGCCGCCTTCGTTTTGGAAGGCGGGCGCGGGGATGCGATCGACCGGCGACAGCGGAGGTTACGAGAGGGGCGACGTGATGTACTTGATGATGTCGCTGCGGCTGACGATGCCGACGAGCTTGCCTTCCGAGAGGATCGGAACCCGGCGGAAGTGGTTGTTCATCAGGCACTCGCAGATGGCGATGAAATCCTCGTTCACGTCGAACGAGACAACCTCCCGCGTCATGTACTGCTCGGCCGTGCCGCTGGCGTAACGCACGTCGGCCAGCAGGGAGAGGATGTCTTTTTCGGTGACGATGCCGGCCAGGGTTCCGTCGTCGTTCACGACGGGGATCCCCGTGATGTCGTAGGCCACAATCAACTCGATCACTTCCGCGATCGGCGTGTACCGCCTGACGGTGACCAGGTCGGTCGACATGATGGTCCGGGTTTCAAACATGGGATTCCGCCTCAGAAGACCAGTTCGAGGATGCTGTCCCGCAGGAGCCGATCTTCGCGTCGAAGCTCCTGCATGTGCCGGATGACGTCGCGCCGGCTGACGATGCCCACGAGCCGGCCGTCGTCGAGGATGGGGACCCGGCGAAAGTTCTGGGTCCTCAGGGCCTCGGCCACCTCGGCCAAGTCCGTCTCAATGTCGAAGGAGACCACCTCGGCGGTCATGAACTCCCGTACGACGCCGGGCTTGTCCCGCATGGTGTACAACAGAGCCAGCACGTCCTTCTCGGTGATGACGCCGACGAGCCTGCCTTTCTCATCCACCACCGGCAGGCCGGTGATTTCGTTGATGTCCATCACGCGGATCGCGCTGTAGATGTCCTCGTCGTCGCGGACGCTGATGACGTTTGTGGTCATGACTTCTTTGGCTTTGGTCATGTGTTTCACCTCCGGGAACTCTGCGGACCATCGGGTTTCGCAGTCGTTCTGATCGGGTGTATCGGCAGTAAATGGGTCTCTCATGAACAACCGCGAGCGATTTCCTGATCCGGTTTTACCAGCTTCTCCGGGATGGCGAAAAAAGCGAGAAATAGTTGAATTGCGAATCAGAGAGGGTACAATAGAGGTGCTATAGGAGTTGTTTTCTTCTCATTTGCGACGGGTTATCGGCCATACGAAGCGCCGCAATCGGCCCTCCGAGGGGTGACCCGACGCTGCAGGTCAAGGGCATAGTCCGTGCGTGCGCAGGTGTTTCCGTCCCGGGGTGCGGCCGGTGGGCGCCCCCGCGTTCAACGTACCGATCCTGAGAAGGAAGGGAGGCGTCGCCATGAGGACCCGCAGACAGGCCTTCACACTGATTGAGTTGCTCGTTGTCATCGCCATCATCGCCATTCTGATGGCTATCATGATGCCGGCCTTGCAGAGAGTGAAGACCCAGGCCCAGGAGATGACCTGCCGGTCGAATCTCCGGAGCTACGGCATCGCCCAGGCGATGTACCTCGACGACTCGGACGACCGATACCCCAGCGCATGGACCTCCCTGGTCAAGACTGAAGCCCCCGTGGGCGGCTATCAGCGGTACTGTCGCTGGCACGATCCTCGGTATCCCGCCGACGGCCCGTTCTGGCCGTACCTCAAGGCGGAGAAGGTGCATCTGTGTCCGACGTTCAACGTCCTGGCCAAATCGGAAGGCGCTCGCCATCCCAGCCACGATCCGGCCAATCCCATCGACCCGTACTACAGCTACAGCATGAACGCGTTCCTCGGCAGCACCAACGGGACCACGCCCGGCGGCGTGCTCAAACGCTCTCGAATCACTCGCAGCGCGGCGGAGGTGTTCTTCTTCGCCGAAGAGAACATGTGGGCTCGGCCCGGTTGCTCCAACGTGCTGAACGACAACGCCCTTTGCGGGGACGGTCGCGACTGGTTCGGCACCTTCCACGGCGCCAAGCAGGGCGACTGGAACGGCGGCGTGATCAACCTGGTGTTCGTGGACGCCCACGTGGAGTCCACGAAATCCGCCCTGCAGATCACGCCCGACAACCGGGCGGACATCTCTGCCGCCGAGTATGGCCGATTCGAAAAGTTCGCTTATCCGTTCAACAAAGCGCCCTGACGCGGACATCCAGGAACGCGTGAGACACCGGTCTTGCCCTCATGGCTTCCGTTTGGCCGCAGGTAAAGCGACTCGTGCGGTGGGGATTCGGTGAACACGATCCCAACTGTCGCCAGTATTCCCTCTAGAGAGCAGTGTTTCACTGAAGAGGTGCATCTATGAAGGGAATCGCTTCTCCGCAGTGGCTCGGTCTTTCGCTCATCGGCTTCATTGTTTTGCCGACGCTGGCGGGACGCTATGTAAGGTTTCTTCACAACGCCGACGGCGGCCAGGGAATCGCCTCGATGCCGGATTCCGGCCGTTCTCTGGCTGAGTTGCCTCAGTTCAGCCCCTGCGACGTTATCGTTGCGTTCGAGCCCAACGCGTCTGAAGAAGGCAAGGCGAATGTTCTGTTGCAGAACGGGTGTTCGATAGTCCGAACCTGCCACGCCACTGGCATACACCTGGTGAGACTTCCATCCGGACAGTCCGTGGACGAGACCATCGCCCGGCTCCGGACCTGCGCGGACGTCAACTACGCGGAGGTCAACGGCTATGTGTACAGCACGTTCTTTCCCAACGATCCTCTGTACTGGCTCCAGTGGAATCTCCAGAATCCGGACAACGGCGGCATCCGCATGGAGAAGGCATGGGATATTGCTCGGGGCGATCCCAACGTGATCGTCGCCGTGCTCGACACCGGCGTGGCCTTTGAGGACTTCGGCCGGTACCGGATGGCGCCCGAACTGGCGGGCGTATCGTTTGTCCCGGGCTATGACTTCGTCAACGGCGACGATCACCCCAACGACGATCAGGGGCATGGAACTCACATCACCGGCACGATCGTCGGGGGCACGGACAACAGCCTAGGCGTCGCCGGCGTGGCCTTCGGCTGTTCGATCATGCCGGTCAAGGTGATGGACCGCGAGGGCTCAGGCGACCATTTCGCGGTGGCCGAGGGGATCCGTTTCGCGGTGGAGCACGGGGCCAAGGTGATCAACATGAGCTTCGGAAGCTCGCTGGGCACGCGAACGCTTCGGGACGCGGTTGCCTGGGCGCATGGACAGGGCGTGACGGTCGTCTGCGCGGCGGGCAACGACTTTCGCAACGGCAACCCGACGATCTACCCCGCCGGTTACAGCGAGTACTGCATCGCCGTGGGAGCGACGCGATTTGACCTGCAGAGGGCCTCCTATTCGAGCACGGGGTTCTTTGTGGACGTCGTCGCCCCCGGCGGCGACACGCGAGTGGATCAGAACGGCGACGGCTACCCGGACGGCATCCTTCAGCAGACGTTCTCCGGCAATCCCGCCGAGTTTGCCTACTGGTACATGCAGGGCACGTCGATGGCGACCCCGCACGTCAGTGGTCTGGCCGCGCTGCTGGTCTCACAGGGAGTCGCCGAGCCGGACAGAGTCGCCGAAGCCATTCAAAATACCGCTCGCGATCTGGGGACCGTGGGCTGGGATCCCGAGTACGGCTGGGGGATCATCGACGCCTCCGCTGCCCTGGCCTACTTCGGCAACGACGGAGAACGGCCTGGCCCGTGAAGTCGGTACGCTTGCCCGGGGAACGAGGGGGACGTCTGATAATAGCGGTAACCTGAATGGCCGTGACGGGTTTGTTGCGGTGACCGACCCCAAGACGGGGTCGGCAAGACGTTTCCGCTTGTGGATGGCGGGTATTTATGGTAAACTACGCAGTGAATTCTGGGGTTCAAGGGTGAATATGGACAAGCGTGCCTGTCTGTAGCGGCACGAGTTGGCGACGCCGCGGAATGCAGATCATAGCAATTGCGAATCAGAAGGGTGGTTGCGGCAAGACGACCACCGCCATCAACCTCTCGGCCGC
>JAAYVJ010000231.1 GCA_012517265.1 Planctomycetota bacterium
CCGCTGTCGAACATGATGTCGAACTCGGTCTCGCGGAAGGGCGGGGCGATCTTGTTCTTCACGACCCGGGCCCGCACCCGCGAGCCGATCGCGCCGTTGTTGTCTGTGATCGTGCTGAGTCTTCGCAGGTCCACGCGGACGGAGGAGTAGAACTTGAGGGCCTTGCCGCCGGTGGTGGTCTCGGGATTGCCGAACATGACGCCGATCTTCATGCGGATCTGATTGATGAAGACCAGGGCGCACTTGCTCTTATAGATGATCCCGGTGAGTTTTCGCATCGCCTGGCTCATCAGGCGGGCCTGCAGGCCCATGTGGCTGTCGCCCATCTCGCCTTCCAGCTCGGCCTTGGGGGTCAGGGCGGCCACGGAGTCAATCACGATCACGTCCACGGAGTTGGAGGACACGAGCATCTCGGCGATCTCGAGGGCCTGCTCGCCCGTGTCGGGCTGGCTGACCAGCAGACTGCTGACGTCGACGCCCAGCCGCTTGGCCCAGGTGGTGTCCAGGGCGTGCTCGGCGTCGATGAACGCGGCGACGCCACCGGCCTTCTGGGCGCTGGCGATCACGTGCAGCGCCAGCGTCGTCTTGCCCGAGGACTCCGGCCCGAACAGCTCCGTGATGCGGCCCCGCGGGATGCCCGCGCCCCCCAGGGCGATGTCCAGGGACAGGGCGCCCGTGCTGATGCCCTCGATCTTGGCGTAGGACTGCTCGTCCATCTGCATGATCGCGCCCTGGCCGTACTGTTTCTCGATCTGCGCGATCACTCGCTGCAGAGCCGCCTGCCTGCCGTCGCCGGCGCTTTCCGGTGCAGAGGTGGTGGGTGCTGCCTTCTTCGACTTAGCCATGGAATACCTCCAACAAGTCTCGCCTTCCTTTATTTGTCCTGTAACGCGAAGCGGCCCATGCGGGTGTAGATCGGTCCCTCCGGCCGCAATTGACTTTCATAGACACAGACCTCGGCCGCCCGGACGGCGCCCAGGTCGTATTCCCCGTACTCAGAGGCCGCCCGGCCGAGCTTCTCCCCGGCCTTGACGTTGCGAATCCGGCACAGCGTCAGGTGGCCCGAGAACTGCCGGCCCTCTTTGGGCCAGCCGGCCAGATCGAATTCGTTCTCCAAGTCCTCTTGCAAGGCCAGCAGCTCGGGGCAATCGAGCCCCGCCCCGACCCACAGGACGCGGGCGCTATGGCCGCCGAAGGAGCCCACCTGGCGGACGGCGAACTCGAACGGCTCGTGCCGGGCCGCCACGTCGCGGACGACGTGGCAGACGTCGACGACCTGGTTGTCCGGAACCTCGCCCAGAAACTTGAGCGTCAGGTGCATCCCCTCGGGCTCGACCCACTTGGCGTCCCCCCGATGGATGTCCACCCGGCCGGCCAGGTCCTTCTGCAGGTCCGCCAGCTCGGCCCGGATCGTATTCGGAATATCGATGGCAACGAAGCAACGCATGGTCAAATATCCATTGTACGCGCAATCTACCCGTGCTTCGCGAGACTGTCAACGTCAAAGTCGAACCCGCGTTCGGCTTTTGTGCGGTTTTTTTTAGCCGCGTGCCGATCAAAACCGCGTGCAGTCCCGCAGCAGGTTCAGGCGGTCGTCGACGTCTTTCCGCGTCGCGGCGGCAAGGCCCGCCAGCGAGAAGTCCGCGATCGTGAACGACGCGACGACCGTGCCATAGGCGACGGCGGCCTTGAGCGTCGCGAAATCCGTTGTCTTTGCTTGCGCGAGGTACCCCATGAGCCCGCCGGCGAAGCTGTCGCCCGCGCCGGTCGGGTCGCGGACCTCGGTGGCCGGATAGGCCGGCAGGACGAACTTGCTCCCGTCGGCCAGGCACATCAGCGAGCCGGCCTCGCCTTTCTTGACGATCACGATTCGCGGGCCCATCGCCAGGATCGCGCCGGCGGCTTCGATCAGGTTGTGCCGGCCGGCCAGCAGCCGGGCCTCCTCGTCGTTGACGATCAGGCAGTGGATCTTCTGGAGCAGTTTCTTCAGGTCGGGCAGGGCGCCGTTGATCCAGAGGTCCATCGTGTCGGCGGCGACGAAGGTCGGCGAAGCGATTTGGCCCAGCAACTGCATTTGGAGCGCGGGGGCGGTGTTGGCCAGGAACACGAACCGGCTGTCGCGGAAGACCGCCGGCACTTTCGGCGGGGCTTCCTGGAGCACGTTGAGCTCGACATGGTCGGTCGTCCGGTCGTTCATGTTCTCGTGGTAGGTCCCGTGCCAGACGAAGGTTTTGCTGCCGGAACGGACCTCCAGGCCCCGCAGGTCGATGTTGCGGCCCTTGAAGACGTCGGCCAGATTGAACGGGCAGTCGTCGCCGACGACGCCGACGAACCGGACCGGGGCGAAGAGGCTGGCCGCCATGCTGAAGTAGACGGAGGAGCCGCCCAGGCAGGCCTCGCTGCTTCCGTGGGGCGTGCGGATCGTGTCGATTCCGATGGAGCCTGTGACCAGTAGTGGCATATCGCTTATTCTCTCCTCTGTCTGTTACCTGAACAGGGCTGTGTACAGGCCCGCGTGTCGCCTCGGGGGCTCTGCCCCCGGACCCCCGGCATTTTTCGCTTTGGGCCAGCAGCATGAAATAGAAGGCAAGCCGGACCTCGGGCGTGGTCCTGTTGCCCGGCCGCGAGGGTTTGCCGCGATTTCGCGGGGGGAGCCAGGCCATGTGGCGAGCGTCTTCTCTGTCATTAATGCCATGCCATTGGCGCAAAGCGAAAAATGCCGGGGTTTCAGGGGCAGAGCCCCTGAGTTCGACGCCGTCGAGCGCAAAGGTGATGGGTGTCGGTTACCCATGGGCCTTGAACCTCTCGAGCGTCAGATCGATCCGGCGGAGCGTTCGCTCGCGGCCCAGCATGTTCACCGAGTCGAAGATGGGCAGGCTGATCGTCGTGCCGCACAGGGCGACGCGGAGCGGCTGGGCCACTTTGCCCAGGCCGACCTGGCGGGTCTCCGCCAGTTTGCGAAGCATCTCCTCGATCGCCTGCTCGGTCAGCTCGGGCAGGGCGGCCAGCTCGTCGCGGACCTGCCGGAGGATCTCCAGGGCGCGGTCTTTCATGAGCACCTTCTGGACCGCCTTCTCGTCGAACGCGATCTGCTCGTCGTCGAGGAAGACGAAGACGCTCTTTCGCTCGATGTCCTCGAACGTCCGGGCGCCGTCGCACAGCTTGATGATCCGGGCCAGCATCGCGTCGTCGGCGCTGCGGACCGGGGATTCGACGTGCCGGAGGTAGGCCTTGAAGTGCTCAAGGACCTTTTCCGGCGGGGTCAGCCGCAGGTGTTCGGTGTTGAAGGCCAGGAGCTTCTTGCGGTCGAAGAGGCTGTTGCTCTTGGTCAGGCGCGACAGGTCGAACGAGCGGATCAGTTCGTCGAGGACCATGATCTCCCGCTGGTCGCCGGGGTTCCAACCGAGCAGGGCCATGAAGTTGACCATCGTCTCGGGCAGGTAGCCGCTGTGGAAGAAGTCGACGATGTTGATCTCGGGCAGGTGCACGCCGAGGTGCTTGGCGATCGCGTCGACGGCGGGCATGTCCGGCGTGGTGTCGCCGGCCAGGAAGGAACGGATTTCATCGGCCGTAATGCCGCCGATCCGGGCGAGCGTGTCGACGTCGACGTCTTTCATCGCGGTCAGGGCGGTGCGAAGCGTCTGCGGCCGCTCGCGCTTCGAGAGCTTGCCGCCGGCGTCGGAGACCGTCACCGACATGTGCGCGTAGTGAGGGACCGGCCGATCCGAGAACAGGGCTTCCCACAGGGCCTTCTGGCTTGGCGTGTTCATCAGATGCTCCTGGCCGCGGAGCACGTGCGTGACGCCCATCAGGTAGTCGTCGATGACCACAGCGAAATTGTAGGTCGGGAAGCCGTCGCTTTTCTGGATGATGAAGTCGCCGAGTTCGGCGGGCTCGAAG
>JAAYVJ010000232.1 GCA_012517265.1 Planctomycetota bacterium
CTTAATAGGACGAATGCGACCAATGGGACCCGTTGCCCGGGTTTCGGTTCAATCCAGGGGTCATTCTTCGTTGTTGAGGAATCTGACGAGCTCGTCGGGGACGAAGCCGGCGGCGAACGCCAGGATGTCGGCGACTTCGGTCTTGGAGAGGTCGCCCGTGATCTGGCGATTGTTGATGTCGACGTTGACGATGATGCCGAACTTCAATTCCTGCGGCGCCGCCGGGTTCTGCCCGCCCGTCCGCTGCAGATGGGTCGGCCGAAGCTCGATATTGACGTTCTTGTCCTCGGTTGGCGCCTCCACCAGAATGCGGAGATTCTTGGCCTTCTCCCGCCACAGTTCATGCTTGAGGACGCTGGCGAGGACCTCCAGCGAGTCGATGTACTCCGTGTCGAAGACGAACTCGTGGACGACGCCGACCCTCGGGACGGCCCGGTCGGGAAACCGCGTCCGCAACTCGTCGAACGCGTTGCGGAAGATCTTGTCCTTGTCGGGGATCGCCAGCTCGTGCGGCTGGTCGATGTACAGCCGCTCGGGAAACGTGAACACCGGGCCGCGATTGGTCAGCACGAACGTCGCCAGCTCGATCCGCTTGGCGTTGGGAAGCAGGAACGTCCGCTGGACGCGAAGCTCCCGCGGCCCCACCAGCATCGTCTCGAACGCCTCGGGGAACTGGGAGACCAGCCAGTTGCCGTAGTCCTGCAACTCGGCCCGGTCCTTCTCCGGCAGCAGGGCCGGCCGCATGTCCACGCCGTACTTGACCACATGCTGCGATATCTTCTCGGTGTCGAACTCGTAGTTCATGCTCTTCTCCGCCAAACAGGTCTTTGTCGGAGTATAGAAACCGCCGGGGACGAAGTCAACCGCAAGCCCGGGCAAAGCCCGTCACTCCATCACACGGCCGGCCCGCTACTCCCATCGGAGTCGGGCCAGTTCGGATTCATCGCGTAGTGACACCGGCCTTCGCCCGCACTGGGGCATACGTGTTCCTCATCGGCCGAGGCGTCGCACCACTGATCCGGCGATGGATACGCCTTCTCGCCCGTCTTCAAGGCCTCGGCAAGAGCGACCGCGTGATCGCGGCCATCCCGGAATCCCGAGTCCTTCGAAGCGTGCTTGAGAATCGGATACAGCCGGAAGTAGTACCACAGGTTCTTCAGATTCGCCGCGCACTGCATCCGCAAATCGAGCGCCTTGACCTGCGGCGAGAGCGTTCTGAGTTTCTCCAACTCCTCGCGACATCGATACACCTGCCCGTCGGGCGTCACGACGTAGGCGCTGTCATAGACGGTGAACGAGACCACACTGCCGTCCTTGCGGTAGCAGGTCAGATCGGCCGCCCCGCGGTGTCGGTCCGCACGGCCTGTGGGCCTGCCTGTTGCTCCAGGCGGGAAAGGGCCTGGGAATCGAGACAGGCCTCGTCGATTCCTCTTGCGTCGGCCGGCAAGATGATCGCGCCTGCGATCGGGTCGCCATTGACGCCGTGGACCACGCGGCCGCGATAGCGGGTCTCATACGGCTCGATCTTGGAAGGTTTGAACACGACCACCTCGGGACTGTTCTGGCGAATCCAGACGGGTCGGAACGTATAGTGCTTGCCGTCCCAGTCCGCGCTCGCGTTGTACATCCCGAAGGGCAGCTTCGACTGCTCCCCCCATGCGCCCGCTCACTGGGCTTTACGCAGTTGCTCCAGGAACTCATCCGACAACACCAACACAAACTCCCGGCCCTCGTCCTCTGAGCCGCGAACCTCGTAGGGCGTTCCCTCACGAACCACCGTCATGCTCTCCCGATCAGGGTACTCCACGACGAATTGCCCCCGCGAGTTTTGCGGCGCGTTGACCAGGGCTCGCCCCTCGGGGTCCGTGACGAACCCCAGGCCTGTGTACCCGATCCCGTCCGTCCGGCACCTGAGAGTGATTCCTTCCAACGGCTTGCCTGCGGAGTCGAGAACCTTCACGACCACCTGCATCGCAGGCGAGAACTCCACGCGCCCGAGATCGAGCACCTCGCCCTGACGCAAGTAGACCGGCTCGATCACGACGGGAGAGAACTGTCCGCCAATTCTCTGGAGAACCAGCGTTAACGTCACACCCGCGGGGACATAGACCTTCTGCGATTCATTGGTCGGCAGCCGGCTCTTGCGAAAGACGCTCATACCCTGACTTGCCTTGGGTGTCGCCCAGAGATCCTTGAGCCATGTTGTTGGATCGTCGGGCGCGGTCCTGTAGTAGAACTGCACGTCCTTTTCCCCGTCGGACACGCTCGGCTCCACCGTCACCGTGCCCGCGGGGAACAGCTTCATCTCGGGCAGCAACACTCGCCCTTGGGAGTCCATTTCGAACTCGCGAAGCCGTCGCTGTCCGAATGGATCGGCCTGTGACGGAATGGCGGAGAGCTGCAACTCGGCCCCGAGGAAGTCCCTCTTGATCGCCAGCAGCGTCACGAACGGAGGGCGTGCCTGCATCCCGCTGAGCGACATCTCGAACCGGCCCACGCGGTCCGTCCATGTGACCGGCCACTGCGGATCGGACTTGAAGATCTCAATCAGGTCGTTCGCATCGGTCTCAGGTCCCAGATAGTAAATTCGTTTGGCTGCCTTCTCATCCGGCTCGTAGAACGCGCCAGGCTCGGGCCTGAGCAAGACGAGCGCTCCGCCGATCGGCGATCCGGTCGCGCCATTGACCACGCGGCCGCGGTACACGCTCTGGGCGGCCGTAATCTCCTTCGGCGTAAAGACGATGGTCTCTGGACTCCTGGGCGTGACTACCACCGACTCGAAGACATAGAGCCTGCCGTCCCATTCGGCGGTCGCGCTGTAGGTCCCGAATTCGAGCTCCGTCTTCTCCAACCAGCCGCCGGGACCGAACGTCGTGCCTTCGGATCTGCCGGCGCCCGTTCGTCTCTGGATCGACAGCGTCACCTGCCTGAGCTTCTCGACGCTCGTCACCGGCCCGCGTTCATCCTCGAACACCAGCGTACCGGTGAAGGCCGAGGGGCCCTCGGGCTTTCGCTCCACGACGATCGTGTGCTCCCGGCCTGCCGCAAGCTGTGCGTGAAGACGCTGCAACTTGACGCCGGTCGCACTGTCGATCGTCACTTCATAGGTGGCTCCCGGCGGGACAGGCCTGCCGAGCGTGCCGTCGTCGTTGCCTAACGGCAGGTGCATCGAGAATCGCCCCTGCGCATCGGTCAGAACCTTGGCGAAGCGGATCATCGTCGGCGGGCCGGGGCACCAGACACGGAGCGAACCGCCGCCGAGGATTCTCACCTCTGCGCACTGGAGGACCGCCTCGGGAATGGGGACGCCGTCGGAGTCCACCACTGTCCCCCAGATCGACCGCTCATCCTCTTGCGTGGCCGCCGGCACAAGGGGGACGGCACACAGGTCCAACGGTTCGTCGGGCTTGCCAAGCATCCTGGTCCGCGGTTCCACAATAGCGGTGCCGTAATTGGGGTCGTGAACGAGGAAGCAGCAGAGCTGCAACATGGGATTCTCCGGCGGCGGACGCAAACGACCCGCTTCGTCCAGCCGGACCGGCGGCAGCGAGCTCTTTCCAGGCTGTCTCGATTCCCACGTGGGCGATCGCACTACCTCGACAGTCGCCCCGGCCATCGGCCGGCCCAGAGCATCGACGAAGGCGCACCATTTCTGCCTGGGCAGAGCGGGAACCAGGAACTCATGCTCCTTCTGTTCGTTCTCAAGTCGGGAGATCGCTTGCACGCGTCCACAGTCGGGATCAAGCACCATGAACACGACTTCGTGCATCGAACAAGCCGTGCTCGCCCTCAGTTGCGGCACCCGCCCGTTCTGATCCAGTCGCACATCGGCGATCCAGACCATCCGGCGCTTCGGATCATCTATGGGTCTGTCGGAGAGCAGGACCTCGATATCCGCGTTGGCGACAGGCAGGCCCAGGGCGTCCTTGAACAGGCACGAGTTCCGCAGAAACGGCGGGACACTGCCCGGCCACAAGACGATCCGACCACCGAAGCCAGAACGTGTGCCGAAGAGGCAGCCGTCCATTATGCGGGCGATTTCGGAATCCTCCTGATCACTCGGCACGACGACAACCACGCCATCCTCCGGCAGCGTCCGACCCGCCGCCTGGCTGATGGCTTCGGATGTCACGTCCAGTCCGACCAGCGGCACGCTCAAGGTCGTATAGGCTTTGGGATTCGCCTTCCAATCGCAGTACAGACGAACAATCGCGGTCCTGCCGTCGAGGATCTGACGCGCCTGTTCACGGGCCTCGGCGTCGGATTCCACCGACCCCGCCCTCGTCCATGGACACAATGACGCCAGGGTCGCGAGTAGAACGATTATTCGCAGCCGTCTCATCGTCTTCCCTCCAAAAGAGAACGCCGCTGTCGCAAACATAGTCCGCCTTGATTGTAACAAATGGGCCGGGGGCTGGCAATAGGCGAGGCGTGACGCGTGCATTGGTGCCCGTCGGGGCAACCCCCTGTGGTTGCCCTCTTCGGAATGGCGGACAACATGGACAAGAGGACAGGCACGGGGGCCTGCCCC
>JAAYVJ010000233.1 GCA_012517265.1 Planctomycetota bacterium
GGCCCAGCTCTCGCGGATCGATGAAATCATGGCCCTGCGTCGCCAGGTGGCGGCATGGTACCGGGAAATGTTGGGCGAAGATGAACGGCTCATCCTCCCCTACGAAGGTCCCGGCTGCCAGATCAGTTGGTTCGTCTACGTCGTACGGCTGGCCGAGCGATACGAGCTTGGCGCGCGGGATCGGCTCCTGCAGGAGCTGACCCGCCAAGGCATTCAGGTGAACAACTACTTCCCGCCGGTGCATCTGCAACCCTTCCTGGCCGCGCAATACGGCCACCGCGTCGGCGATTTCCCCATCGCCGAATCGGCGAGCAGCCGCACGATCGCATTGCCGTTCCACAACCGCCTTACGCAGGACGAAGCCGCGGTCGTCTGCGGAACGCTGAGGGCTCTGCTCGACGCATGTCACTAGGAAATCCCCCTCGCGCCCTTGCCTTTTTGCATATCCTGCTTTTCTTCGTACTGTTTGGGTAGGAAATCACGTAGAACGGCCGGAGGGCCGGTCGAGGGGTTTCCGGGGCCGTCTCGAGCCCGGGGATTCCGCCAAGATCCTGCGACGGAAGGGGGGAACAGCGCCGCATGGGCTGGAGAACTAAGTTCGTTTTTCTGCTGATTGTCTACTGCGCCGGCTTTGCCACCGCGGTCTACTGCCTGGCCCCGACGCCCAAGCAGGGCACCGGCGGGGCGGCAGGGTTGGCCGGGCTGGCGGGGACAATCAAGTCGGAGGAGCTGGCCAGGTCGGTGAGCTCGGGGATCCACAAGTGCGTGGATCTCGGCCAGGAAGCCGCTGCGGAACTGGCCAAGCGAATCCGCAAGGAGATCGGAAAGGCACAGTCAGAGCCCGGAAAGTAGTCGCCGGGCGAGCTGACCTCGCCGAGGGTGCCCAGGTCGATCTCGAGACAGGGGGGCTGAAACAACAGGGGGAATCGGAATCAGGGGCTGCGGCTCATCTCGCAGCCCCGGCCGGGCGTGTCCCGCCGCTGGGACGCTCGCGTCCGATCCGCGATCGCGGTCCCTTTGGACGCCGTCGAACGCCACATCCGCTTCTTTTGCCGTCGTCGCCATTTGACCATCTCGCCGATTTGGGACATAATCTGCCATCCAGCCGGATGCTCGGCTGCAAGAGAAGGTCCCTGCGTGAGGTGTGCAAATGACTCAGCGATATGGCTGCGACCAGACGGAGATCGGACACTACACCTGCCATCGCACCCGCGAAAAGATTCTCATCGACGGTCGGCTGTCGGAGGCCTGTTGGCAGAAGGCGGCCAAGTCGCCGCGCTTCGTCGACATGGTGAGCGGAACGCCGGGCTTTCTCGATACGCGGATGGCCGCCCTGTGGGACGAAGAGAATCTGTATGTGGGCGTCTGGGTCGAGGAGCCCAACGTCCAAGCCCGATTCACCGAGCGGGATTCGCCGGTCTACTTCGAGAACGACATCGAGGTCTTCATCGCCGGGCCGGACTGCTACTATGAGTTCCAGATCAACGCCAGGGGAACAATCTACGAGGTGTTCTATGTCTGGCAGGACGCCTACCGGCGGGCAGGCTTCTCCCAGAGGCCCGAGTTCGATCTCCAAACCCGCGTGGTCGATGTCCTGGGCGGCTTCCAGGATGGAATGCGGTACAAGAAGCACCCACGGGGTCGCCGTTGGGCCTTCATGGACTGGGATCTGCCGGGCTTGCAGGCCGCAGTGCATGTCGACGGAACCCTCAACGACCCGGCAACCGTGGACCGAGGCTGGACGGTCGAACTGGCCTTTCCGTGGTCCGGCCTGGAACCCCTCGCCCAGGGACGATCGCTGCCTCCTGGCGATGGGGACGTCTGGCGGATGGACTTCTCTCGGTTCGAGGCACTCCAGGCCAACGGCCGGCTGATCGATCCTTCGGTGGGATGGTCCTTCAACAAACACGGCATCTATGACTCCCACATCCCCGAGTGCTTCACCTTCGTCCACTTCTCGACAGAGACCGTCTAGGAAGGGGCCGTGAGAACCCTTCGGAGCGGCTTCCCGTCTGAATTCCCTATTTTTGTATTGAACCCCCAAGTTGAATCGGGTATAAATAACCAATTTAGTATCCGACCCAGGGGATGGTCTGTGGCAATCCGGGCCGGGAAATGGATTGGTGGCCGCTACGGAGCTGTCGGCTATGAAGCGCTATACCGGACAACAAGCGCTATATGAGGCAATCAGCCGCTCTCGCGCTAAAGCTAAGCATGGCAGCATCTTGGAAAAGTTGCTGCCGGACCACTCCAAGCCGGAGACTCCGGCTGGACCTGTGCCGTCAGTGGAGCCGCAGCAGGTGAATCCGGCAGTTGAGCCGGTTCCCCAGACGCCGGCTGTGTCGGAGCCTGTGGAGACGCCGGCCCAGCCGGTGGTCGAGGCAACGCCGCAGGTCGCGCCGAGCCTGGAGGCGTCCCCAGAGACGGTTGCGACAGTCGCACCGGCGCCGGTGGAGACGCCGGAACCGGTCTTCAGGCCTCGTCCGATTGAGCGGATGCCGCATCCGACGCCGCCCGGCCCGGTCCAGACGTGGCTGAAGCCTCGACCGGTGCAGCTCAACGAGGGCCGCATCGAGATTTCGGTGCCGTACTATGTGGGCATCATCGCCGCTCTGGCGGCTTTGCTTGTGGTGTTGGGTGCGTACCGCCTGGGCTCGGGGAGTTCGAGAGGCCAAGGAAACGAAAGTGCCCCCCGTGTGCAAGTCGGTGGGGACCGGTCGGGTGGCCAGACGAATCCTCCGGCAGCCCCGACGCAAAGGTCGACCACGGCGGGCTC
Organism: Planctomycetota bacterium; assembly: GCA_012517265.1. Taxonomy (GTDB): domain Bacteria; phylum Planctomycetota; class Phycisphaerae; order Sedimentisphaerales; family Anaerobacaceae; genus PLanc-01. The sequence continues at coordinate 2,777 of JAAYVJ010000233.1, forward strand.
GGCCCAGCCGCCGTCGAATCCCGTGTCGCCGACGGGCGGCCGCCAGGATGTCGCGACGGCGGGAACGCAGGGCGACCACTGGATTGTCCTGGCCCAGTACGCCAAGTACGAAGATTTACTGAAGGTCAAGGAGTATTTTGCCGGCCACGGAATCAGCTTGGTCGTTATACCGCTGGACAGCGAATCGCGAAAGGAATTGGCCAAGCTGGGTCTGAACGCCAACGCATTGCCGTCCGGCTCCGGCTTTCTGCTGGTGACCGAAGGCTTGTACAACAACCCGCAGGTGAAGGGCACCGACGGGTATGCCATGAAACAGAAGATCACCGAAGTGGGCGCCAAGTACAAGGCGCCGTCCGGCTTCGAGCGTTTTGCGCCGAACTACTTCAGTGACGCTTACGGGATGAAGATCAGGTAACAGGAGAAACAAGACATGTCGATAGATCCTTCTTTGAAGCTGAAGAACGCGTTGGTTCGGCACCGTAACGTTCTGACGCGGGCGGAACGCATCGAGGTCCTCAAGGACGAGGAACGATGGAACGAGGGCGATCCGGTCCTGGGCCTGCCGAAGGTCGGGCACCGCAAGAGTACGGCCGGCAAGAAGGCCAAGGGTGGTCCGGACGAGACCGCCGAGGGAGCCGCTGCCGGCACTGCTGCGGCCCCCGCCGCTGGCGCTGCTCCGGCCGCTCCGGCCAAGGGTGCAGCCAAGCCCGGCAAGTAAGCCGTTGACGGTTTCCTCCGCGAGAACGATTGCGGCGGAACCGGTGCGCATCAAGGTTTGCAGAACAAGCATGCCGAACGAGAGTTCGGCATGCTTCGTTTAGGGACAGAGACGATGGCCGGGATCGGCTACCTGTACCCGTGGAGCGGGCGATGGAACGGCTTGCAGATCCTCCCTTGGTGGTTTGCGGACATAGCAGCGACGGCACGATGAAGAACGTCCCCCGCGATGCGTACTGGGCCTGAAGCCTGTACGACAGCCTGATCGTGGCGATCCCGTCGTTGGATGTCGTCATCTCCCGGGCCGGCAAGTCGTTCCCCCGAACTGCGGGGGCCTCGCACTACGCTCCGGTTGAGCCGTTCATCGAAGCGGTGGCGACGTCGGTTCTCGATCGAGGCCGTTTTCATAGACCCAGTTGTTCGGGTCGGGGCGACCGTCCTTGTTGAATTCGTCCGCCCAGACCAGCGAATAATCCGACGTTTGCGTCTGCGCGACGCACGATCCATGGTATCGTCTCCGCTTCACGTTGCCACCCCCGGCGGGACAGCTCTGGATTGAATGGCCCCACGCAGGCGATACGATGACGGCGTCGCACGAAAGACGACAAGAACCTGGAAGACGATGGGCAAAGAGCATGGCGAACAGCGAAGATGCACGCAAACAGGCCTTGCGGGCCGAATATGTCGGGCGGATCAACCGCGTGATGGATTACGTCGAGACGCACCTCGACGGGGATCTGTCGCTCGCGGCCCTGGCCCACGTGGCGAGCTTCTCGGAGTTCCATTTCCATCGGGTCTTCAGGGGCGTCGTGGGCGAGACGCTCAACCAGTTCATCCAGCGCCGCCGGGTGGAGAAGGCCGCAGGGTTCCTGATCGGCAATCCGGCCATGTCCGTCACCGAGATCGCCCTGAACTGCGGTTTCTCCGGTTCGGCGGCCTTCGCCCGGGCCTTCAAGGACGCGTTCGGCGTCAGCGCCAGCGAGTTCCGCAACAGCGGCCGGGCCGTCCAGAGCAAGATCGGCAAAACGAATAGCAACCCATGGGAACCGGATGGCAAGGGCGGGAAAGACTTCGGGCCGTTTTCCTGTACGATAGACCTCACAACCGGCAATCAGTTATGGAGGTATGCCATGAAGAACAAGCGTGAGGTTCAGATCGAAGTGAAAGAGTTGCCCGAGATGTCCATTGCGTACGTGCGGCACATTGGAGCCTATCAGGGCAACCCGGCCCTGTTCGAACGACTATTCGGCAGACTGTGCGGATGGGCCGGGCCGCGGGGACTGATCCGTCCGCCGCAGACGCAGTTCCTCTGCGTCTACTACGACGACCCCGGCGTAACCGAAGACCAGAAGCTCCGCGTGGACGTCGCGATGACCGTCCCGAAGGATACCCAGGTCAGCGGCGAAGTGGGCAAGAACACCATCCCGGCGGGCAAGTACGCGATCGGGAGATTCGAGGTGTCGTCGCAGGAATTCGAGGAGGCCTGGGGGACCGTCATGGGTGGCTGGCTGCCCCAGAGCGGCTATCAGTGCGACGACCGGCCGTGCATCGAGATCTATCGGAACGATCCAAAACAACATCCCGAGGGCAGGTGCGTCGTCGATATCTGCGTGCCTGTCAAGCCGCTGTGACAGGGGGGTGACTGTCTCAGTGAGATCAAACACCCGACCTGCGGAGGCGTTCGTTTCCTCCGCAGGTCGGATTCGGTCTTGACCCTCACGACGCCTGCGGGGTCGACTCCGCCTGAGAATCGGTCTGGCTCTGCCGGACGGAGGTCTCCTGGATGCTCTGCCCATCGGCCGATGCGGCGTCGGATGCTGTGGCTGGAGATTCGGTCCCCGCGTCGGAAGCGGGGGGCGCGTAGTGCCCTGTGTTGTAGTCGTTGGCCGTGCCGGGCTCCTGATAGCCGTAGTCGTTCACCCCGGCGGCATGCTGCACATCCGAAGCCACGTCATGGGTGACCTTGTTCACGTCGCGGGCGACCTCGTTGGCGCTCTCCTGGAACTCCCGCATGCCTTTCTTGAACTCGTTGACGCTCTTGCCCAGCCCCCGGGCCACTTCGGGCAGACGCCGACCAAAGACCAGCAGACCGATGATCAGAATGACGAGCCATTCGCTGCCGCCCGGCATCGAAATGAACGCCATCGTGTGAGCAAGCCCAATCATACAGACTCCATATATAATGTGCGATCCAACCGCAGCCGAAAGACGCCGCCAGTCGGCTCTATACGCTCCGGTCGGTCAGATGTTCTGTCTCCGGGGCCCATTATACTCGCCTGGGATCGCCAGGGCAAAGGCATGTATTCTTCCTGCATCTTGCCGAGCAGATGGGAAACGGGTACAATCGGAATGTTCCCACAATCCGGGAGAATCGAATGGACCGTACGCAATTCTCGCCTGTGCTTTATGTTGTCTGTGTTCTCGCCCTGCGGCCGGCGTGCCTCCGGGCGCAGGACCCCGCGTCGGCCCAGAGCCGCCTCGGTACGATCTGCTCGTACGAGTTTCTGGATCTCGCGGATCCCTGCGTCGTCAAGGACGTTTCCGACAGGGCGCAACTCACATTCGCCGCGTTCGACGCCAACGATCGGATGGTTTGGACCAAGGGTTTCGAGGGGATTGATGATTGGTGCACCTACGCCATGAACGATCCATGTCAATCCGCGGACAAGACTTCACAGGTTGGATGGACGCTCTCGGGGGGCAAAGAGAGCATCTTCTGGCGACTACAGGCCCTCGGCCACCTTTGCCCCGAATGCCGTCTCGTCTTTGAGGCAATCGAAAGCAGGCCCGTGATCTACGACGGTCTCCGGAGACGATGGCTGACGGTCGGCATCGAGGAGACCTCGGGCGAGAATCACTTCGACCTGGTGACCGGCGTGGTGTTCTGGAATCCGCACGTCGTCTCGGCCTACAGCGGGGAGGCGGCTTGGGACCAGTTCCCACCCCTGGCGGCTCTCGCCCATGAGTTGGTCCATGCCTATCAGCGCATCGTCGAGGATCGACTCACATACTCCAGCCCGCTTCAGGTGCCCGCCGTGAAGTACGAGAACCTCGTCCGAAGCGCCTTCAACCGCAAGGTCCCCCAAAACGAAGCCGTCATGCCGCGCCCGGGCAATGCCGGTTTTTACCTGAACTCCGACTTTCAGTATCTCTTCGACAGTCTGGACTGGGCGGACTGGTCGCCGAGCTTCGTCCCGTTGCTCGACGTGTTCGTCGAGCAGCCGTAAGAGGGGGATGTGATGGGTTTGGATAGAGCAAGCAGCCACGCCGCCGGGCGATTTCGCCGATCGTGTCTTGCTGCGTTCGTCTTGTCGTTCGCCTCCGCGACGCAGGCTGTCGAGTTCGCCGGCGGGTTGGGAACGGCGGGCGCACCCTATCAGATCGCCACCGCCGAGCAACTCATCGCCATTGGCGACGACTCGACTCTGCTGAGCAAGTACTTCGTCCTCGTCGACGACATCGACCTGGACCCCAATCTGCCGGGCGGGCAGATCTTCACGCGAGCGGTGCTTGCCTTCGACGACGACCCGTATCACGGCGCCGCCGTAGGCTACTCAGGGCGATTCTATGGGCAGGGGCACAAGATCCGCCATCTCACGATCAACGCGGCGGGCATGCAGCGAGTCGGGTTGTTCGGGCGGATTGCTCCAACCGGCCGGGTCTACGATCTGGCAGTGGAAGACGTGCGGATTGCGGCTGTCGATCACGCAGGCGGGCTTGCAGGGCTCAATGAAGGCGGGCTGACCAACTGCTCCGTGACAGGGAGCATTCACGGCTCGGATCAGGCCAGTTGGCTCGGCGGCATGGTCGCAGTCAACCTGGGCACCCTCCTGGCTTGCCGGGCCGAGGTCGCCGTGACTGCCGGCCAGGGCGGATTGATGCTTGGGCTCCTGGCGGGAATGCATCGCGGGGGCATCGCGGATTGCATCGCCGTGGGGGAACTGGGGTGCGGCGCCGGTGGCCTCTATCTTGGCGGGTTGGCCGGCGCGTGCATCGGGGGCATCATCCGGGATAGTCACGCGGGCGGACGCATCGTCGCCGGGGACGGAAGCTGGGGGCTCGGCGGACTGGCCGGGCGGGCGGACGCCGAGAGCACTGTGGCCAACTCGTCTGCGGATGTCGCGATCACCGTCGACGCGAGGGGCCACGAGCTTGGCGGCCTGATTGGGACCTGTTTCGGCGTAGAGATCGACAACTGCGTCGCCAGCGGCGCCGTCACCGGCGGCCCGGAGAGCTACAACCTCGGAGGGCTCCTCGGCTCGTGCCTGGGCATTGCGGTGCGCAATTGCTGCGCCACCGGCGCAATCTCCGGCTACCAGCGGCTCGGCGGCTTCGTCGGATGCGTTCGAACCGGGACGTCGATGGTCCAGTGCTACTCGGCGGGCAGGATCCTGAGGGGCTCTGAGCCCTGGGGCCAGGGCGGCTTCGCCGGGGGGGTGGACCGCTCGCCCGACGTGCGATTGACGGGTTGCTTCTGGGGCATCGAAGACAGCGGGGCCAAGACGAGCGCCGGCGGCACCGGCTTGACCGCGCTCCAAACGCGGGATCCGACCATCTTTCGAGCGGCCGGGTGGGACCTGTTCGGGGATTCGACCGACGGTGCGGCGGATCTGTGGTTCATGCCGCCAGGGGGAGTGCACCCGGTGCTTGCGACCTTCTCCGGTCAGGTTCGGCTGCACAAGCTCAAAGGGGCCGGGACCTCCTCGGATCCCTATGTGATTGCGACGCCCCAAGATCTCGGCGCAATCGGGCGATACAATCCGTCGGCTTGGTATCGCCTGGCCGCCGACATCGATCTTTCCGGCGTCACGTGGGCCTCGCCGCCTGTCGCAACGTTCGCGGGCGTTCTCGACGGACGTGGCCACCGGATCGCGCATCTGACTCTGCGAGGCAGTGGTTCGGAGCGAGTGGGTTTCATTGGCCGGATCGCGCCGGGCGGCTGGGTCTTCGATCTGGCTCTCGACGACATCGCAGTGGACGTGCCCACCGGGATGATCGGCACGGGCGGGCTGGCGGGCGAAAACGCGGGCAACGTGCTCCGCTGCCACGTCAACGGGAGAATTGTGAGCGGCGAGAGCTGTCGCAACCTGGGCGGCCTGATCGGGGTCAATCGCCTGGGCGTCATCGAGGATTGCTACACCGTCGTCGAGATGCGAGCCTCCGGAGCCGGCAGCCA
>JAAYVJ010000234.1 GCA_012517265.1 Planctomycetota bacterium
CATGGGTCGATTCCGTCCTGGAAGTCGGGCCCGGCCGCGACGGTTTGCGGCATCACAGAGCCGACCTGCTATAGGACGTTTCGCCCACCCGATTCTATCATATCATCGGCCGATTTTCCCCGGATTTCCGTTTTTTGTGCCGGCGGGGGCGGAATCTGTGCGTTGCGGAGGATCGAGGCGAAAACGGGCTTCTTACTCCGTGAGAAAGAGCTTTCCCCAGACGAGGGTCCGAAAGACGTTGGAGTAGTCGTCGGTCCAGACGCCCACGGCCGGATCGGTCCGCGGCGCTCGCCAGCCGTCGCAGGGATCCAGCAGGTCCAGGTCGTTTGCGTCCCGCGCCACGACGGCCCACGTCGAGGACGAGCCGCCCGCGCGACGCTGGGTCTCGTTCAGGCGATGCTCCTGGATCATGCCGGTCAGACCGGCGTCTTCCACCAGGTTTGCGACGACCGGCTCCAGGTCCAGATAGCGGTTGGAGATGTGCAGCAGGGCGATCCCGCCGGGGGCCAGCTTTCGCATATAGAGGGCTATCGCCTCGCGGGTCAGCAGGTGGACCGGAATCGCGTCGGACGTGAAGGCGTCCACGATCAGCAGATCGAAAGAGCCGTCCTCCGTCGCGGCCAGCCTGAGCCGGCCGTCGCCGATGACGACCTGGACTCCCGGCTCGCACTCCTGGAGATATCGGAACAACCGCGGCGTGCGGGCGATCCGCTCCATCGTGGGATCGATCTCGAAGAAGGTCATCGTCCGGCCGGGCTTGTGATAGCAGCTCGTGCCGCCGGCGCCCAGGCCGATGACGCCGACGTGACGCAGGAGGTCGCAATCGTTCATCGCCTCGAAGACCTGCCAGAGAGGGCCCCCCGGAATGTAGTAGGTCCTGGGCGTCCGCAGCTTGTTCGGGTCCATGCACTCGTCGCCGTGCAGGATGTTGCCGTTGTAGAGCCGGTGGATGTAGCCCTTGCCGTCGGTGCAGACGGTGTAGAGGCCGAAGAAGCTCCGCTCGCGATGGATCTGGTATTTCATCTCGACCAGGTGGATGGCACAGAACAGGACGAGTCCGAACCCCAGCGTCAGCCGAAGCGGGCGGTTGCTGAAGCTGTACAGAACCAGCGCGGTGGCGCCGTAGAAGAGGATCGGGCCCTTGGCCCCGGCCTTGAAGATGTCCCACTGATGCCACACGAACAGATACGTGCAGATCAGAATCGCCGGCAGGGCCAGGTCGAGCAGCCGTCGGACCGGGCCGCGCGGGCCGGACTCCGGACGCAGAAGGCAGGCGAGCGTCAGGACCAGCGGGTATTCGAGGATCGAGTTGAACGCCAAGGGGGCGATCAGCGAGCAGAAGACGCCGCCCAGCAGGCCGCCGGCGGAGATCCAGAGGTAGAATTCCGTCAGGTGTTCCGGCATGGGCCGGCGGCGGACCAGTTCGCCGTGACAGACCATGGCCGTGACGAACAGGGCCGCCAGGTGCAGAGCCAGGAAGACCAGGTCGTCGTGTTCGGTGAAGTAGATCGCCAGCAGGGCGAAGACCCAGACCTGGAGCCAGAGCATCCAGCGGTGCCGCAGGATGGGCCGCCGGGCGAAGACGAGGATGAAGCTCAGCAGGTACAGCGACAGAGGCACGATCCACAGGAACGGCGCCGCCGCGATGTCGGTGCTGATGTGTTGCGTCACCGCCAACAGCAGGGCCGAGGGGACGAAGGCCAGGGCCGTCCATCGAATTCGGCGGGCCCAGGTGATTCGCTCGCGGGGCTCGTCGGGCGTTTCCTCCTCCCGGATCTCGAATGCGTCGTCCGCGGCGTGCGCGGCTGCGAGCCTGCGTCGCGCGGCCCAGAGGGTCGCCAGGCAGAGAGCGACGCACAGGGCCAGCAGGAGATAGCCTGCGGTCCACGCGCGGCTCTGGAGCGCGAGGCCCAGGTGCGGCTCGATCAGCACCGGGTACGACAACAGGGCGATCAGCCCGCCGGCGTTGCTGGCGGCGTAGAGGAAGTAGGGGTTCGACGCGTGCGGATGATCGGAGCGGGAGAACCACCGCTGCAACAGCGGCGCGGTGGCCGAGACGGCCAGGAACGGCAGCCCGATCGAGACGGTCATCAGGCCGACCAGCCAGGGGACCGGGTGCGAGCTGGCCGAGGTCGCGTCGCGCCAGGCGATGTGGACGGGCAGGAACAGGGCTCCGCCGACCAGAACGGCCGCGTGGAAGACCGCCTGGAGGCGCAGGGACCGGATCTGCGAGAGCAGGTGGGCGTAGAGGTAGCCGGCCAGCAGCACGGCCTGGAAGAACATCATGGCGGTGTTCCACACGGCGGGCGTTCCGCCCAACAGGGGCAGGACCATCTTGGCATACATCGGCTCGATGGCGAACAGCAGCGCCGAGCCCAGAAACAAGGCCGCGCAGTAGAGCAGTACCACAGCCGGCCTGCTCCGCGGGGAAGGCGGCCGGGCCTCAGCGTCGCCCAGGTCGATATGGAGATCAGTCTCCGACATTGTCATCCGGACAGAGTGATTCGAGATCCATCGCTGTCTCGCGGATCTCGGCTGCGCAATCCGCGGGCAGAAGGCAACTGTATTGCCGCCGTGCCGAGGCGTCAAGGGGATCGTGCCGCATGTGTCGCATCGGGCATGAGCGTCGCATGTCTTTGCCGAGCGATGAAATGAAGAACGCCGCCGGCTCCAACGATGCGGAACCGGCGGCGCGAGGTTCGCGAGGGAACGTCTTATGCGAACTCCCTGTACTCCTGGTCGGTGATGATGCCCGGCTGCGGCTGCGGGTACTCGCCCTTGGCATTGGGCTGCAAGGGCGAGGGCGACCCCGTCGTCAGCTTGTCCACGCTCGGCGCGAACTCGTGCGGGCAGTTGAGGATCTGCTCGAAGGTGATCGTCTGGCCCGTGTGGGCGGCCATCCGGCCCATCGACGTCACGAGGCTCGCCTCGGCGCCGCGTCTGGCCTCGTTATACGGCTTGTCGTTGCGGATCGCCTCGACGAGGTCGTCCCATTCGAGCTGGTAGGGGCTCTGCTCCGGCTGGGGGTATCGCCAGATCGGCTCGACGTCTTCCATAAGCTGGGTCGCGTACGTGCGGACCTTGCCGGGCGTGTGGCCGCTGGTGGAGACGACCGCCGAGCCCTTCGTGCCGTGCACGAAGCTGCAGAAGCCGTTCTGGCAGCCGGTGACGTTGCGACCCTGGTAGAAGAGCTTGGCGCCGTCGGGGTAGGTGTACTCGACGGCGTAGTTGTCGAAGTTCTGATCGACCGCGTCGCCGCGATACTGCCGGCCGCCCAGCGCGTGCGCCGAGATCGGCCAGGCGCCCTTCATCCACGACAACTCGTCGATCTGATGGATGTAGTAGTCGCTGAAGACGCCGCCGCTGGCCCAGATCCAGCTATGGAAGCTGCGGATCTGGTACATCAATTCGTCCATGTCGGGCCGCTTGGGACCGACCGCCGCCGAGCGCCCGCTCATGCGGTAGCCTCGCATCATGAGGATGTCTCCGATCTGGCCGTCCTGGATCCGCTTGAGCAGTTCCTGCCGGCCCCGGCAGTGGCGGACCATCAGGCCGACGCCGACCTTGAGGTTCTTCTTGTCCGCCTGTTCGGCCAGGCCGATCATCCGTTTCGTCGTCGGGCCGTCCACCGTGACCGGCTTCTCCATGAACACGTTGAGCCCCTTGGCGATCGCGTACTGGAAGTGCACCCAGCGGAAGGCCGGCGGCGTGGCGAAGATCGCGATGTCGCCCGGCTTGAGGCAATCCATCGCCTTCTGATAGCCGTCGAAGCCGAGGAACCTGCGGCCTTCCGGCACGTCCATCCTCTGCGCGTGCCTCTCGATCAGCCCCTGGTAGCTGCTCTTGAGCTTGTTCTCGAAGACGTCGGCCATGGCGACCAGCTTCATCGGGCCGCTCTTGACCGACAGGGCGTTGTCGGCGGCGCCGGTGCCGCGCCCGCCGCAGCCGATCAGGGCCACCTGGATCGTGTTGTTCTCGCCGGCGTAGATTCGCGGCGTCAGCCCCGCCGTCAGGATCGAGCCGGCGGCCAGGCAGCCGGTGCTCTGGAGGAATTCACGACGGGACGTGTTCTTGTGTGTGCGCTCGCTCATGGGGGATTGTCTCCTGTCTGATGGTCGTTCCGGACGCTGTCTTTGACGTTGAGTCACCATCGGCTCCTGGCCCGGGCGAATGCCGATCGCCCGGACGCCACGCTCCATTATCGCCGCGGCGCCGTGCGACACAAGGCCTTTCTTATAGTCTCCTCGCCGCGGCTGTGACTGACAGTGCCGTTTGGCTTCGTGATTCCCAGAACAGCACGTCGCCAGGCACACAGCAACCAGGCATGGGTTTTGCGGCCCTGGCTCTCATTCCTCTCCCTCGGCCACTTCGGTCGTCTCGGCAGCGCGGTCCTTGGTGATCTCGGAGATCAGGGTCGTGGCGTAGCAGCCGGCGTCGAGTTCGAAGCGAAGCTCCAGGTAAGGGCCCAGGTCGTCCAGGCCGGACTTGAGGCCGGCGTTTCGCGGCTGGAACCGCAACGGCCGGCGGCCGCCCCGGGCGCCGAGACGCTTCATGTGGCCGGACTCGCTCTGGCCGAGCGATTCCGCCTCCAGAATGGGGTTCTCGATCTCGCCCGCCGGGCCGGTCAGACGGGTCGTCCTCTGGCCGATCAGGGGGCCGGTGGGGCTGATCTCGAACCGCTCGCAGCGGGGCTGCTCCACCTCCGGCTGCTCGACCCGGAAGCACGCGCCGTTGTCGTGCTTGTAGGCCATGTCGCCCTGGAGGACCCTGTCGATGTCCGGCATCCGGGCCGCGAGCACGCGGTTGAAGAGGTCCGACTGATAGGCGGAGATGAACAGCCCCTGGAGGTGCTTGTCCACGGTGAACAGCCCTCGCTTCTTCTTGCCCTTGCCCGCGATGATGGCCCGCAGGGCCCGGCGGTGGTCAGCGAACTGGCCCGGCCAGCTCTTGATCGCCTCCTCGTACTGGCCTTGTTCGTACAGGGACCTCGCCTTGAAGACGGTCGCGGAATCGAATTCGGCGTTCGGCCGGCCCAGGAATTCGTCCATGAACCCGTCCGCGTCGTTGCGGGCCAGGGCTCTGCCCAGGAGATGGTTGTTCCGGTGGTTGCCGAACCGCTGGGGCCCGAAGTAGTTGGGCACGCCCTTGGCGACCAGGATCGCCAGGGTCTTTTCCGCGATCGCCAGAGCCTCCTCCGGCGGCATCGCGAGCCGGCGAAGCCGAACGGCGAAGCGGTTTCCCCGCAGGTGGCCGGGCTTGAGCTTGTTCGTGTGCCGGCTGGTCTTGATCACGCGCACCTCGGCCAGCGAGAGCTGCTCCAGCCTCGCAGGTTCGATGTGCTCGATCGAAATCCACTGGCGGGCCACCGCGTGGGCGTCCTTGAGGCCCGCCGTGCCGATGTCTCGACGCTGAATGTTCAAGGCCCGGGCGATTCGATCGAGGGCCTCCCGCGTGCCGAGTCCTTTCTTCTCGATCTGGGCGTACACGTGCGTGCCCGAGCCGCTCGGCTCGTAGGCGGGAATCTCTTCCACGAAGAAGTCTTCCGGCCGGCTCTTGATGACTCCGCCGACGCCGGGAAGATCGGAGGTCAGAAAAGGCAGTATGTCACTCATATCAATTTGCTATTTTCGATTTACGACTTACTATTTGGGCTGACGCCGATCCCGCGGGATCGGCCCGTTCGATGGAACGTAACGCACTGTGTCGATGCCGCGTCCAGACTCCGGCGGCTCAATCGTAAATGGTAAATCACAAATAGTAAATTGTGAAATGTTCTTTAAGAGAAGGCGAAGAGCGAAACTGGCGGCCCGGCCCTTCCCGGCTGAGTGGTCGGCGATTCTGGAGCGGAACGTGCCGTTCTACTCCGTGTTGCCCGAGGCGGACCGGGAGGAGCTGAAGCGGGGCGTTCTGATCTTTCTGGGGGAGAAGCGGTTCGAGGGTTGCCGCGGCCTGGAGATCACCGACGAGATCCGGGTCACCATCGCGGCCCACGCCTGCATCCTGCTGCTGCACCGCCAGACGGATTACTACCCCGGGTTGAGCACGATTCTGGTCTACCCCGACGCGTTCGTGAGCCCGGACGTGCACCACGTCGTTGGCGACATGGTCCTGGAGACCGACGAGGTCCGGCTGGGCGAATCGTGGCACAGCGGCACGGTCATCCTTTCATGGCAGGATGTGCTCGACGACATCGACGCCGGCGACGGCCAGAACGTGGCCTTCCACGAGTTCGCCCACCAGCTCGACAGTTCCGGCGGCAAGGGCGACAGCACGCCGGTGCTGCGCGACGAGGCGACGTTCGAAGCTTGGGCCAAGGCCTTGGGGCAGGATTACGAGCGGTTCCGACGGGCGGTGCAGAAGCGATGGCCGGAGGTGCTCGACGAGTACGGCGCCACGGACCCGGCGGAGTTCTTCGCCGTGGCCACCGAGTGCTTCTTCGAAACCCCGCGGGATCTGCGACGGGTCTACCCGAGACTGTACGAGGAACTCAAACGCTTTTATCAGCAAGACCCGGCGGCGTTGGGTTCGTAGGGGCGGGTTTCAAACCCGCCCCTACAAGATGGATTCCTGCCCGGGGCGAAAAAACGTTGAAATCCGCACGCCCATCTGGTATTCTTAACGGGCTATCCGCCGGACAGGCCCTGCCCGGCGGCGGTTACTCGTTACTGGGCCTGTACTTACGATCGTTCGATCTGATGCTTTGAGGACGGAAGGACGCTATGGAAAACGGCAAGCATAGTAATCGCAAGAAGAAGAGGAGCCAGGGGTTCCGTTCCCGCCGGCAGACCGCGGGGGGCCGCAAGGTGATCAACCGCCAGCGTTCTCGCGCGGCCGGCAAGAAGAAGATCAAGCCGGGTCGCGGCCACAAGGCCATCACCAAGCATGCGCATTCCTGAGCCGACCGGGATTGGTTTTCCGGCTGTCTCGGGTCGTTGGGTATTGTGGGCATCGACGGAAGGGCGGTGGCTGATGGGGTCGTTGAGGCGAGTCCGTGTCGTTTTCCTGATGATTCTGGCTGCGGCTTCGGCGGCGAACGCCGCTGACTGGCCTCAGTTTCGCGGTCCCAGCCGGGACGGGACTTCCCCCGAGACCGGCCTGCTCAAGCAATGGCCGCAGGAGGGCCCCAAGGAACTCTGGTCCGTCGACGGACTGGGCGTTGGGTATGCCTCGGTTTCCGTCGCCGGCGGCCTGATCTACACCACCGGCTTGATCGACGGCCAGGGCTACCTGTTCGCCTTCGATCTCCAGGGCAAGCCCAAGTTCAAGGTCGCCTATGGGCCGGAATGGACCAAGGGCGGCAACTATCCCAGCGCTCGGACCACCCCCACGCTCGACGGCGATCGGTTGTACCTGATGAGCGGCCAGGGGCGGATCGCCTGCTACAAAGCCGCCACCGGCGAGCCCGTCTGGCACGTCGACGCGCTCGACAAGTTCAAGGGCCAGAACATCACGTGGGGGATTGCCGAATCCCCCTTGATCGACGGCGAGAAGGTCCTCTGCACGCCCGGCGGTCCGGACGCGACCGTGGTGGCCCTGAATAAGATGACGGGCGAGACGATCTGGACCAGCAAGGGGCTCAGTGAGAACTCCGCCTACTGCTCGCCCATGCTGATCGAACGCGGCCCGAACCGTCTGATTCTGACCCTCGTTCAGAAGTCTCTCGTCGGGATCGACGCGAACACCGGCAAGGTCTACTGGACCGTCCCGCACAAAGTCAGCTACGACATCCAGGCGGTCAGTCCGGCCTACAAGGACGGGCTGATCTACATCACCAACGGCTATGGCCACGGCAGCAAGGGCTTCCAACTCTCGCCCGACGGCACGAGCATTGAGCCCAAGTGGTCCGAGAAATCGCTCGATGTCCACCATGGCGGCGTCGTTCTCGTCGGCGGCAACATCCACGGGGCGGCCAACAACGGCACCTGGACCTGTCTGGACCTGGCTACCGGCAAGGTCCAATTCACCGATAAGCTCGTCGGCAAGGGCTCGGTGATCTACGTCGACGGCATGCTCTACGGGTACGGCGAGAAGGGCCAGGTCGGCCTGATCGGGATCAAGCCCAACGGCTACGAGCTGGCCGGCTCCTTCAAGGTGACCAAGGGCAGCAAAGAGCATTGGGCCCATCCCGCCGTCAGCGACGGCCGCCTCTACATCCGCCACGGCGAAGTCCTGATGTGCTACGACATCAAGGCTCCGTGACACGCCCGGAATGACCGCAGTTGCGAGCGGGACGCAAGTTCACGGCGTGGACGCATGGGTCTCTTTTCACTCTTCTCCTCCCCAAATGCTCGACGAACTTCCTGCTGCCTGTCATTGACATGCAGCAGACGCGAGGCGGCCCGGGTTTTCATCCGAATCCCGGCGTGTGGGAACCACGGGCTTGCTGGGGCTTGCATGCCGCTGGTCTTGTTGTCACAATAGTCGAGATCCGCGATTGGGTCGGTCGTCGAACGCAAGGCTTCGCATAGGTTGTGTTCTATTGAAGGGAGGCAGGTCATGGCAGCGAATCAACTGAGTCGTCGAGAGTTTCTGGTGGCAGCGGGTGGCCTGGGAGCAGCCCTTGCAATGACGGCCGGGGCCGCCGAGGCGCAGAAGGTCAAGCTCAGCACACCCAAGGCTCAGAAGCTGGGCTGGCGGTTGTCTTGCGGGCTCTACACGTTCCGCGATCGGAGCTTCTACGAGGCGATCGACGCGATTGCGGGGTTGGGCATCGTCAACGTCGAGCCGGCGTTTTTCCTGCCTCTGAGCAAGGACCACCCCGACCTCAAGACGAGCGAATCGCTCTCGGCCGAGCAGCGGCGCGAGATGAAGCAACGGCTGGACGACCGCGGATTGAAGATGGCCAGCTACTACGCGTCCCTGGAGGCCGACACGAGCGCCTTCCGCAAGGTGTTCGATTTCGCCGGGGAGATGGGAGTCGAGACCCTCGTGGCTGAGCCGCCTGCGGAGGTCTTCGATGCCCTGGACAAGCTGTGTCAGGAGTACAAGATCAGCCTGGCGGTCCACAACCACGCCGAGGCCGCGGGCTCCAACTACTGGAAGCCCGAGAACGTGCTGAAGGTGTGCGAGGGGCGCAGCAAGGCGATCGGCGGCTGTCCCGACACGGGGCACTACGTCCGCACGGGTCTGGCCCCCTCCCAATGCCTCAAGAAGCTGGAGGGGCGGATCGTCTGTGTGCATCTGAAGGACGTCGCGGAGATGGGCAAGGTCGATGCTCGCGACGTGCCGTTGGGCCAGGGCAAGGCCAATTACGCCCAGGTGCTCCAGACGCTGTGCGACCTGAGATTCAAGGGCCTGGCGACCATCGAATACGAGCACCTCTCGCCCCAACTGGTCGAAGACGTCGCCCAGTGCGTGAGGTTCGTGGAGGCCTTCGCCTCGACGAAGGTCTAGCGCACAGGGCTCCTCCGGGAGGACATCACGCTGATTGGCCTGCGGGCCCTGTGTGTCAGTCGGTGCGGCCGGAGGGCACGGGGCAGGCACATTCTGACGGACTGTCGATGCGCTGCGTCGTTATTTTGCAGTCTCCAGGTCCGCCAGGTAGATCGCCGTCATGACTTTGCCGCTCGCGTCCTTCTCGTGCGATGAGTACCACGAGACGATCGCGCGACTCGGGCTGATCTCGACGAATCCAGGGTAGGAGTTGTCGCCTCCGCTGGGCAGTTCGGCGAATTCCCGCAGTTGATCGTCCACGAGCCAGCACAGGGAGGTCTTGGGGCCTGTGTCCCCGATGGTCTTGCGTCCGCCCACGACGTAGCGGTCGCCCCAGCGAGTCAGCAGGGGGCCGCCGACAGAGCGATCGAGTTCCTTGCGGTCCCAATGGGTGTAGGGGCTCTCGGATTTGAGCAGTTGAGCGTTGCCTCTGCCTCTTCGCCCGATGGCCAGGATGTCTCCGTTGGCTTCGAAGAGAAACGCGGTCTCATCGCCGTCGGTCTCCTGAAAGAGACTGCGGGTTCGCCAGATCAGGCCGTCGTCGCTCTCCAGCATTGCGGATTCGACCGTCGGGCCCTCCCCTCGCGGCCCGACCGCGAAGTCCTTCTTCCGCCGGCCGCACAGATAGGCCTTCCCGTCGAACGTGGTGGCCCGCCAGATGTAGTGGCCGAACGTCCCTTCCAGCATGATGGGGCCGTTCCATTGGACGCCGTCCTGGGACCACGCCGCGTAGCCCAGGTGTTCGTTCAGGTCGCAATCTTCGTACCTGGGCGATGTGTCGCCGCAATACCAGGTGCCGGTGTAGACGAAGAGCCTGTCCTTGAAGACCAGGAAGTGCGGGTCGCGGGTATCTCGTTTGGGCACGCTGAACCGGTGCACCTGTCGCCACTCGCTCGCGTCCGGGCTGGAGAGAATGATGATCGACGAACTGGGATGCACCATGTGCCCGTCCGGGCAACTGCGAAACGCGAGATAGAACTTGTCCTGGAACCGGACGAGGTCCGTGAACGCGTTGTGCTGGCCGTTATGGAACACGCGGCGGATGTTGGCGACCTTCACCTGAGGCCATTTTTCCCCCATCGCCGGCGCCGCCAGAAGGGGCATGAAACAGCTCAGAAACGCGATCTTGACAGTCCAACGCGCGGAATACATGGATCTTCACCTCCTGGTTCTCACGCGACAATCGCGGGTCGGCCCGCCCACGGCCGCTCGTGCCCGCCTGCTCTATTGCGCTGCGGACGCCGGCGGGGCCGGCAGCAGGGCGGCGATTTCGCAGATCCGGCTCTTGGAGAGCATCGCCTGGGCGAGGGCCTCGGCGTCCTTCACCGACGTCGCCTTGATCGCCTGCTGGGTTCGCAGCAGGAAGATCGGGTCCACGCTGAACGTGCGGATGCCGATGCCCAGCAGAAACGGCATGTACTGCGTCTGATGGGCCATGTCGCCGCAGAGGGACAGCTCGCAGTTGTGTTTCAACGCCGCCCGGGCGATTCGATTCAGCGTGCGGAGGACCGCCGGATGGTGCGGCAGGTAGAAATCCGCCACGGCTTCGTTCGTGCGATCGGTCGCGAGCATGAACTGGATGAGGTCGTTGGTCCCGATCGAGAAGAAGTCCACCTCGCGGGCGAATTCCTCGGCCAGTTCCGCCGCCGCAGGCAGCTCGACCATCATCCCGAGGCTGGGGGCCGCGTTGTGCTCGATGCCCTGCTGGGTCAGCAGTTCGATGGATTCCCGCACGACCTCCTTGGCCTCGTGCAATTCGTCGAGCGAGGAGATCATCGGGAACATGATCCGCAGTCGCGCTGCGGCTCCGGCCCGCAGGATGGCGCGGACCTGCTCGGCGAAGATCGGCTTGTTCTGGAGCGAGAACCGGATGGACCGCATGCCCAGGGCCGGGTTCTGCTCGCGGATGTCGTGGTAGTAGGACAGGATCTTGTCGCCTCCGGCGTCGAGGGTGCGGAAGGTGACCGGCTTGTCCGGCATGGACTCGACCAGCTTGCGGTAGATCACGTACTGCTCGGCCTCCGAGGGGAAGGTCGTGCGGATGATGAAGGGGAACTCCGTGCGGTAGAGGCCCACGCCGTCGCAGTTCAGTTCCGTCGCCACCTTCAGGTCGGTCAGCAGGTTGATGTTGGCCATGAGCCGGACGCGGACGCCGTCGGC
This sequence comes from Planctomycetota bacterium, assembly GCA_012517265.1. Taxonomy (GTDB): domain Bacteria; phylum Planctomycetota; class Phycisphaerae; order Sedimentisphaerales; family Anaerobacaceae; genus PLanc-01. Next base: position 11,593 of record JAAYVJ010000234.1, read on the forward strand.
GGTCGTCGTCTCGGGCTTCATGAGCTTCTTCTGGTCGGCCAGGGTCAGACGGGCCCGCTGGCGGGCCCAGAACTTCTCGAGCACCTCGTCGTCGGGGTCGACGAAGAGGTTGCCCATCTCGGCGTCGATCAGCAGGGGCGTGCCGTCGGGCACGTTCAGCAGGTCGTGGTTGTCCGCGATGACCATCGGCATCGACAGGGAACGGGCCAGAATCGAGATGTGGCTGGTCGCGCCGCCGCCCACGAGGACGACGCCGCTGGCGCCCTCCGAGGAGAGCTTGAGCAGATCCGAGGGAAACAGCCCTCGGGTGACGACGATGTGAGCGTTGTGGGCGCTCGTTTCATCGTCCTTGCTGACGAGATTGTTGACCAGCCGGATCGCGAGGTCCTCGATGTCGTTGGCCTTCTCGCGCATGTAGTCGCTGTCGCTCTTGAGGAAGTTGCGCATGTAGCCGGTCGCAACCTCGACCACGGCCTCCAGGGCGTTGCCGCCGGCCTGGATCATCTCGACGACCTTGCCGATGAAGTCGCGGTCCTTGAGGATCATCAGGTGGGCGGCGAAGATCAGCGACGCGGCGTCGGAGAGCTTGTGCTCCACCTGCTCCTGCAACTGCTCCAACTGGCGTTCCGTGCGCGCCACGGCGTCATGGAAGTCCTCGATGGTGTAGGTCTTCCCGGGATCGTGGCTGGCGAGCAGAGCGAGGCTCTTCTGCTTTTCTCGCACCATCGCCGGGGCGTACGCGAACCCTTCGGCGGCCTTCTTGCCCTTGACGAACTTCAGGCCCGCCGGGACGGCCTTGGCCGGCTCCGCGGGCGTTTCGTGAATTCCTATGAGGAACTGGGCGTTTTCGATGATGTGGACGAGCTGCGAGGCCACCGTCTCCAGGGCGGTGATGTCCGACGGGCTGAAGCAATGGTCGGAATCCCGCTGAAGGACCAGGACGCCCATTCGCGAAAGTCCCCGGGCCATCGGCACGGCCAGGAACGCGTTGTACCGCTCCTCGAAGATGCCGGGGAAGAACTGATAGTTGGGGCTCCGGCTGGCGTCGCTGACGCAGATGGTCCGCATCTCCTGGAGGGCCTGGCCGGTCAGACCGCGGCCCAGCTTGAGGCGGACCCGGCCCACCGACTCCGGGTTCAGGCCCCGGGTGGCCCGCAACGTCAGTTCGCGTTTTTCGGAGTTGTAGAGGTAGATCGAGCAGACCGCGGACTGCGTCCGTTCGGCGACCGTCTCGACCGCCTTGTTCAGCAGCGTCTCGACGCTGGCGCTGCCTCGGAACAAATGGTTCAATTCGTTGATGTCGTACAGTAGCCGTTCGCTGTCCATGGTCTGGTAACCCACGATGATCCCGCCGTGCACCAGGGGCTTTCGGACGTGAAAACCTGTGTCTTGAGGGACCTTCTGCCTATAAACTACCGAGCGTTTTGCAAACCGGTTCGGGTCTTGGCCCGAACGCCTTCACCCGGCCAGTCCGGCCAGATTACGCTCGGACCAGCCGGGATGCAAGAGCGAATCAGCG
>JAAYVJ010000235.1 GCA_012517265.1 Planctomycetota bacterium
GGGGCAAGTCGTTTGGATCGAGGCACTCGACGACGAGGGCCCCTTTCTTGAAGCCGCCGGCCTGGAGCCTGGCGAAGACCGCCGGGAAATCGACCATCCCGGTCCCCGGCGTGACGTCGACGTTCTTGGGCGGCTTGAAATCCTTGACGGACATTCCCACAACCAGCCCGTCGACGCTCGGGGCGTCGTCCACCGGGTTGAGCTTGCCGTCGGAGTAATAGAAGATGTTGCCGGGGTCGTACCAGATGCCGAAGTTCTTGTGCCCCACGAACTCGACCGTCTTGCGGCACTGCGGGCCGGTGGCGTTGAGCCCGCCGTGCGGCTTGACGCTGATCCCCATGCCCTTTTCGGCCGCGTAGTCGCAGCACTCGGCGATCGCCTTGTAGTAGGGCTCGTAGAGCTTGGGATCGCCGATGCCGCCCATGAGCAGATTCATCGTCCCGCATGCGGCGCAGTTGTCGATCAGTCGCCGGAGCCCTTCGATGCCGGCTTCGAGGGATTTCCCGACAGGAATATCGCCCCCGTACACCGAGACCACCTTGAGATCGCGTTTCTTGATCTCTTCGGCGATCCGGCCCGCTTCGTCCGGCGTGGTCGAGACGGAGATCACCAGTCCCGACGCGGACTTCGTCGTCATCAGGCCGACGTAGCGATACCCCGCCTCGGCGATCGCGTCCAGCGCCACGCGATAGTCGTACTGCGCCCACGGCCTTGTGTAACAGCCGATCAGATACGGCTGGTCGCCTGTCTGGTTCGCCCAGGCAAGCGTTTGCCATAGCGAAGACATCGCGCCCGCCCCCACTCCCGCCGCAACCGCCTGATTCAGAAACTCCCGCCGCGAAATCCGCCGTGCCATTGTTCTTCTCCCACGCTTTCCGCTTCACGAACGACGCTTCACGCCTCTTTGATCTCCCGCTTCTCCACGTCGTAGACCGTCCGCTTGCCGCTGTCGAACGCCTGGACCGCCATCAGGCAGGCGACCGCGTGCTGATAGCCGGCGTCGATCGACGCGTTGGGCGTCTTGCGGGACCGCAGGCACTGGAGCCAGTCGAGGAAGTGGTCCGGCATGGGCACGTCCTTCACCTGATTCTTGCCGCGGATCTTCCCCGATCGCTTGGCGCCGCCCTCGGCGGTCAGAACGGGAGCCGTCCAGGACACCATGTCGAGCACGCCCTCGTCGCCGAAGATCTTGAAACTGTTGCCGCTCCCGTTGCCGCAGAGGGTCGAGTAGCTCACCAGGAACCCCTCCGGATAGACCCACAGCGCCTGCACGTGGTCGGGACAGGTGAAGTGGTGCTCGTCGTTGTAGGTGAACGTCCCGCCCAGGCTCACGCAACTGCTCGGGAACTTCGCGCCGGTGATGTAGTGGACCAGGTCGAGGAAGTGGCTGCCGTAGCCGCAGGTCGGACCGTCGGAGAATTCGCGATACCCGTACCAGCCGGAGTACAGAATGGGATCGAACGGTCTGGTGGTTCGGCCCTCCGCGAATTCCTTCCAGTCCACGTCCTCCTCTTTCACGTCCTTCAGATACGAATACCAGTACGGCTTCTCGTTGTTGCGGCACTGCTCGATCCGTCCCACTTTGCCGAGGATTCCGGTCTTGTACAACTCACGGCAGCCGGCGAAACTCGGCAGACTGCGAAGCTGGGTGCCGATCTGGACGACCGTCCCGGCCTTCTTCACCGCGTCGCACGCCGCCTTGAGCCCTTCCATGTCCATCGCCAGCGGCTTCTCGCAGTAGGCGTCCTTGCCCGCCTCGGCGGCCGCCTTCAGGTGGGTCGTGTGGTGGCAGTCGGGCGAGGCGATCATGACCGCGTCCACGTCTTTCAAAGCGACCACGTCGCGATAGGAGACGAATTGCCGGGCCGGCCGGCCGTACCACTCGTTGGCCTGCGCCGAGGCGATCTCCCGCCGGACCCGCCAGGGATCGCACACCGCGGTGACCTCGACGTTCTGCTCCTTGTCGAAGGGATGGATCCCCTTCATATGGGCGTTGACGCCGCGGTCGCCGCAGCCGATCTGGGCGATGGAAATCCGGTCGTTGGCGCCGGGGATCTTCGCATAACTGGCCGCGGAGATCGTCAATGCGGCACTCGTGGTGGTCTTGAGGAACGTTCGACGAGAGAC
>JAAYVJ010000236.1 GCA_012517265.1 Planctomycetota bacterium
AAGCTCCGCAAGGACCCGGCTCGGGCCGAAGCACGGTTGGTGCAGGGGGCTGTCGAGGTGACGCCGCAGATTCCTGGAGTTCGGTGGGGCGGATCTCAGACCGCTCGGGGAGAAGGAGAAGTCCATGACAGAGAAGGTGAAGATACCCAAGAGCAAGGCAGGGCTCAAACGTCCGCTGAACGAGCGTCACGCGTTCCTGCTGGTCGAGGACAACAACGCCTGGATCACCAGTCCCAATCGCGAGTTGGCCGAGACCTTCTGCTCGCTGATCACACGAGGCGAATCCGTCACCGCCGTGAAGACCGGCCGGGTCATCGTCTGGGGGATCTACGCCGGCGAGCCCCAGGAGAGCGGCGCGATCGTCCTCGACCGCAAGCCGGACGGTCGCTTCAAGCTGGTGCCACAAGATGACACGCCGAGCGGACTGCTGATGCGCGTGGCGCAGTTCATCGGACGGCCCGGCAGCGTGACCTCCGAAGAGGGGAAGCACGGACTGATTCTCCGCGGCGAACTGCGGCGTCCGGACGAGTCGGTCGCGGCGGAGGCGACGGTTCAGGAGCGGGAGCCCGAGGCTGCGCCTGGCCCGGAAGCTCCCGGCGGATTCGAGAAGATCACCGGGGCCGACGCCGTCGCCGCCATTGGGCAGAAAGTCTACATCGAGTTCCTGGAACGCGGCGTCAAAGTCCGCATCCGAGGCAAGCGGGCGGACTGCGAGAAGACCGCCAAGAGCATTCTCAAGGGCAGCCCGACGGTGGCTACGGAGCAGGGCGCCAAGTACATGATCGAAGGCAACCTCAGCAAGTCCTTTCTTACAAAGGGAACCGGCCAGCAGGGTCCCGACGCCAACGGCGTGTACACCAGGGACGACGGCGCCGAGCGCACGTTCACGGCATTCGGCGAGAACCTCCCCGCGGTTCAGGCGGCCTGCCTCAAAGGCTGCAAGGAGGACACGATGGTTACGATCGTCGTCAACGACCGCTCGACCGGTCAGATCGTGATCAGCTCAGGCAGACGACGCACCGTGTGAGTCTCTTCCCTCGCTGGCACGCCGCGCGTCGTCGAGGCAATTCGGGAGGCAAGGAATCATGGCCAAGATCGCGGCCACGAAGACAAGATGCGTCGTCCTGTGGGCGGGGATCGCCGTTTCGGCGGTCTTGCCGGCGCGTGCCGCGAACCAGCCGATGGATATGGTCCGGCGAGCCGAAGAGCTCAAGTCGCTCAAGTGGGGCATGTTCATCTGCTGGTCGTTCAGCACGTTTTCGGGCAAGGAGTGGACGCCGGGCGTCACCGACGTGAGCTTCTTCCGAGCCACCGGCTGCGACACCGACCAGTGGGCCGCACCGCGAAAGAGGCGGGCAGCCAGTTCGATCGTTACACCGTCGAGTACACGTTCGCCGACGGCACGAAGCTCTTCGCCTTCTCGCGGCACATGCACAACTGCTGGGAGACTTACTGGGACTACGTCCACGACTCCAAGGGTTCCGCGGTTCTGATGGCTACGCTCGGCGAGCCTCGGCCGAAGATCTACAGGGGCCACAGCATGACGCCGGAGAATCTGGTGTGGTGGGAGTTCGGCCAGAACGATCCGAATTCGTACGTCGTCGAGTGGCAATTGTTGCTGGATGCCATCCGCAAGAACAAGCCGTACAATGAGGCCCGCCGGGTCGGCGAAGCCGAGGTCGCGCCGATGATGGGCCGCATGGCCACGCACAACGGCCAGAGCGTCACCTGGGATCAAGCGATGAACTCACAGTTCCAGTTCGTGGCAGACATCGACCACATGACCTTCGACACGCCCACCCCGATCCACGCAGGCCCCGACGGTCTGTACGCCCCGCCGCAACCGGGAATCACGAAGGAGTGCTGAGTTCCCAATCGTTCGGGACAAGAGCCCTGGATCATTTGACGCGTGTCACCGGCGGTCCGATGCGATCTCCATCGTGAAACTCCTCTTCTGCGATAGGAATCGCAAAATCCGTGCAACATCGAGCGTAATATAGAGGGACGTCGTTGTCCTCGGGCGGCCGGTCGGAGTTCCTGGGCTGCTTCGCGCGGGAGATCGAGGCGGCGCGGGCGTACGACGCGGCGGCCCGGAGACTGCACGGGGCGTTCGCGTGCCTGAACTTCCCGGAGGAAGGGACCGTTGTCGCTCGTCCCTGGTCGCTCGTCCCTGGTCGCTCGTCGCTCGGAGCCCCGTCGCTCGTGGACCGTGACTCGTGACCCGTGGCTCGGGGGTCAGAGGGTCTTTGTCCTGCGGAGCCGGACGACCAGGCCTGTGCCCAGGGCGGCCAGCGCCAGCGCCGCTGGGGCCGGGACCGTCACGCCGCGATAGTCGAACCGCAGATTGTCCACTGCGAATGCGAAGTGGTCGAAGGGCTGGAGCATCTGAATGTACGCGATGTTCGAATATGAGCTGAGGTCCAGGGGGACCCAGAGGCGGTTGGTGCCGATGCTCCGGCTGCCGATCAGGGAGTCGGACGAATCGTAGAGGTTCACCGTGACCGGGGTGATCGAAAACGTGTTCATATAGCCGAAGCCAACGTTGTCGACCGGTCCGAGGAACCGGATCTCGATCATGTCCCTGCGGTCGTTCGTCATCATGCGGGTGGTGTTATCGTTGGTCCAATAATTCCCGGCCGGCGGCATCTCCCAGAATGAGTCGACGTAGGTGGGCATTTCCACGCCGTTCTCAAAGCCCGTGAAGACCACGCCCAGGTTCGCGTATTGGTTCGTCAACACTGTCCCGACCGCCAGCGGCCCGACAGGCGAATCGTCGAACGTGATCACGGTTGAGGCGGGGGCCGACGCGACCGTCGCCAGGGCTACCAGACCGAGTGCTGCCATCCATCTGCTGACCATCTTCTGCTCCTCCCTAACCAGCCGGGGCGCACCTGGACCGGACACGCACCGGCCGGGACGCTCGTCGGCGGAATCACCCATCTTCCATCCTGGCAGACGCCGGCCTTCGGCGGGCGGACAAAGAGCCCGCGAAGCTCCTTCCATGGAGTGCCGGGAACCAGATGCCTATCTCTCGAGACCGTGTCGGCGTCGTCCATCCCGAACGAACGCGACAATGCCGACAATCTGTACGCCGCGAGTCGTTTTGTCAAGAGGAAGATGAACGTCCTTTGCGTGGCCTAGGGCAGCGTCGCCAGGGGCGACTTCATGGCCCCGGTCGCCGCCGGACCATAGCGATTCGTGTCGCGAACGTGGAAGATGAAGCGGCTCGCGCCGTTGGGATCGGCAGTCCAGTCGCCGCCGCCGGGGCCGGTGAACCGGATGGGGTCGAACGAGAAGACGGCGTCGCCGCGTCGGGCCGGCGCGTAGACGCAGGCCAGGTCCCAGTGGTCGTCGGGGTCGTTGTGCGGCCGGTGCAGGTCCGTGATGTGAACAACCGGCGTCGGGACGCTATCCCGGGCGGCCTGTGCCGACATCGCCAGCAGGCCCGCAGCCAGAGTGATCAGCGCCCCAGTAGCCCCTTGACATGGAAAAGCAAGGTTCGAGCAAATGGCGTCCGGAATGCCCGGGAGAAGCGCTCCTTCGCATATGAGATGGGTGGACGAGTGTCCGAAGAGGTTTCGGGCGTCATCAGTGAATGCGTTGCAGGAGGCTGTTGACGGGAAGGAGGCCGCCGCGTAGAGTCATATG
>JAAYVJ010000021.1 GCA_012517265.1 Planctomycetota bacterium
CAGCCCAACTACCCGCGGATCGAGGATTGCCCGTTTCCCGTGGACCCCAATCTCGTCGTGGGCAAGCTCCTGGGCTGGATCCGCATCGAGCTGGGCAAGGAACTCATCCACACGCGAACCTGGTTCGACCCAAACGGCGATTCCGCCAGGGTCAGGATCGTCAGCGCCCCCGAAGGCGTCAAGCTCGTCAACAAGCCAAGAATCAACTCCTACACGATCTTCTGGACGCCCAGGCAGATCACGACCACAGCCATCGTCGTGCAGGTGACCGACGATCCGCTGTCGGGCAAGTCCCTCAGCGACACAGGCACCATTCTCGTCCAGGTCGTCCCGCGGGGACAGCTCCGCGTCTGCGAAGCCAAAGGGTGCGGAAGCCCCCCGTGAGAATGGATCGATGCCCATGAACTGCCAGAAGTGCGGCGCCTGCTGCATCGCGCCGTCGATCACCGCCGCGATCCCCAACATGCCCCAGGGCAAACCCGCCGGCGTACGGTGCGTCAATCTGACTGCGGACAATCTGTGCCAGCTCTTCGACCGGCCTGAACGTCCCACGTTCTGCCGCGCATGGGCACCCACGCCCGAACTGTGCGGAGACTCCCTGGAACAGGCCTTGCGCAACATCACAAGCCTGGAAGAGCAGACGCGATAACGCCCCGCCGGCGTCCTGAGACGACCTCAGGCCGGGCCCTTGACCACGCAATTCCTTCAGGTCGGCGACTTCTGCGCAGACCCACAGCGCACCGGCCTGTCAGTGTGTGGCCAACATTCGCCGATGGGGTCTTCACCGTCACCGGGCGATGAAGGCCCCAACACAGATCGCTCCCCGTCCGTCGCCCGTTGGCGCGTCACGCCAGGTTGTCGCCAAGCGTGAGCGAGACGGCGAATGCACTATCCCCCGGGTTCTTGCTGTTGGCCGTCACGGCCGGAGCTTCGTGTGGGCACACCATATCCGCTCAGCCTTGACAGCTTGTACACCAATAGGACGTCGGCGACACGATTCCTCGCTCGCCGGCCGCCAAATTCGTTGTCGGTAGCGAAGAAAAACAGCTTACTTGCGAGCGAGTTCAGCCTTCAACTGCTTCTCGGCCTCCAGCCAGTTCTGCTCGTCCTGGCCCGGCAGGCACCCCTTCTTCTTCCAGATTTCCTGGGCCCGCTGAGCGATCTGCTCATAGGTGGGCGCCACGGTCTTGACGCTCGGGCTCGCCGTGGTGGTCGTACGCGGGGCGGTGGCAACCGCAGTCCCCGTAGAGCACCCCGATGAACACGCACATGACGTAGTGGGAGATGTCTTCTTCGAGTTCTTTGCCATTTTTGGCCTCCTAATTGCCTCAACCAATAATCCCTCTGCTCCGGCGTCCCCGTTGCGACGCCGGCCCACGGTTCCTATGGAATCCGGGTCGGACTACCGGCGGGCGATTCGTGAGCTTCCTACGGCTCCGAATGTCCCCCGGTTCACGGAAGACCGGTCCTGGGAACGCCTCGCGGCTCCCCAATAGTCAGACCGGCCCCATCCAAAGAGCGGTAGTTTCTCATCCCTCGCGCGTTTTGTCAACCCCCCGAACGAGGTTCTAACAAAAACACGCCGCGAGGATGAGCAGAACAGTCAAACGCCCGGGCCAAGGCCGACACCCCCCAGCTTGTCCTCACGAAGGCAGGTTGCGGGAACAACCCCGCAGGGGGCGCTCTTGGCCCAAGCATTGGATTATCGACGCATCTTGACGCGCGCGTCAAGAACCCATCTTACAAGCTCGAACGCCCATCCTCACGCGATCGGACGGACTGCAAGCCGATGACCGTGAATGGCTTCGTCACTTCGATTCCGTCGGACGCCGTCACACCTTGAAGAAGATCTTGTGGCGGTACAGGAACCACAGCAGCAGCCAACTGGCCGCGAATGCGCCCGCCGCGATGATCACCGGGGCCGCGTGTTCGTAGTGTCTGG
>JAAYVJ010000237.1 GCA_012517265.1 Planctomycetota bacterium
CAGCCCTGTTGCACCGGCCATCCATGAGAATCGTGAACAGACATCCAGATCGGCGCCAACCGATCTGATGGGTTCAATCCTGCTCCTCCCTGAGGACAGGTTCAGTATAGCAGATCGACAGCGACGGGGCAACGGCAATTGGTCCGGGTTGACAAACGCGAACCACGGACGGCGGATCTGAAGGGAGTGCGACGTGAAAGGGCATTCGGCACAGGAAAAGTTCCTCTTCGTCGCCTATGGCGGAACAGACGAAATCGAAATCACGGAGCTGCAGGCAAACACGCGCCTGCGGGTATCCTGGGATCGACTTCCTACCCTGCGATCATTTCTGCGGTCTCTGAATCGAAACAGGTTCTTAGGAGCACCCGCCGGCCGTGTGATTTCTTTGGCAGCCGATGGGTCTGAACGAATAGCAGCACCACTTTCTTCGCCTCCTCGTCGGTCAACGGTCCGAGGGTCTCGAGCTCGAACTCGATGCCGCGGACCCTGAAGATCGTGGGATGGCGGATGAAACGCTGGGCCATTGCAGATACCTCCCGGCGGAAACGGATTTCGCTCTTTGATTCGGCTGAACCAGTATACCGCCGGTGGGGCGGAGAGCAATGATACAGTCATCAATCGTCAATCGTGAATTGTCGATGTCCGAACATCGGATCGCCGGCGAGGCGACCCGTCTTCCTCGAGCCTACACAACCATGTTTGCTCACTTCCAGGGCCTCGCCTCGCCGCATCTTTTGACCCCCGGCCCGGGCCGGAGTTCTCATCATGGTGGGATTGCGACTGGCGTCAGGGACGGCGCCAGCCGAGTCCCCGCACAGCGGAAAAGGGGTGGGGAATGACGGTCCACGAGATCATGCGTCATCCGGACTACGAGCGGTTCTGTGCCGAGGCGACGGCCTGCGGGCGGCTGATCCGGCCCGGGGGCTTTCCTTGGCGGTTCATGGGGATGACGGACGAGGAGCTGATGCGAGCGGACCTGCGTTTCGACCACGGCACGCCGATCCCTTCGGAGCAGCGGCCGCCGCTGATCCTGTGTGTGCGGCACAACGAGCGGCTCCTGGTGGAGCATTGGCAGTGGTGGCTTCAGCACGGTGGGGCGGGGATCGCCGAGGCGGTCGAACCGTTCGCCTCGCCGTATGCGGATCGTCGGTTGACGCTTTTCGGTTGAGAGGGTGGAGCAATGGTGGGTCAGAGTCGCAAGACCAGCGATCTGAAGAAGGAGGTCTGGCATGAGTGATGCGATGCAGCACAGGGTGTTGGCGGTGCAGCACGCGATCGAGAGTCTGGACGCCCATCTGGCGATCCACTGCGTGGCGCATCAGGTCCGGGCGATCGTGATCGTCCGGCAGGACGATGGGTTCGTGCACCGCCGTTCGATCGGGCCGCAGGGCGTGGTGGAGATTCCGGAGTACCTGGACGATTCGCTGGCCCTGTACCGCTTCGGCAGCCAGGAGCCCCTGACGGATGAGCAGCTTCTGTCGTTGGATCAGGCGGTCCGGGACGCCCGAGCCCGCGGGGAGCGGGTCCTGACCTGCCCGGCGGACGGGGCAGGGCACGTGGTGCACGTGGCGGGCGATGGTGGCCCGCCGGCGGGCGACGATCTTATCCTGCGAAACCGTGGCGACACGGGATACCTGGGAGTTCCCCCGAAGCCGGGCGGTTGACGAGCATGCGCGGCGTGGAGCAGGCAGGCAGCTCGCTGGGCTCATAACCCGGAGGTCGCGGGTTCAAATCCCGCCGCCGCCATTGTCGTAGGTATCGTTCTTTCACAATTGCATAGGGTTCGCAGCTCAGTGGCTGAAAAGGGGCATGATTGATGGTATAATGGCACCCGGCAGGTCTGCCTGGTGCTATGCCATGGAATGGAGGTGCATCATGTCTGAGCGTAGCACACTGAGCGAGTTATTTGAAAAGTTCAATGATTCTTCCGTAACGCAGGAGAACACGAGGAACAAGTGCCGCACCGCCTGGCGGGCCCTGATCGGCATGCTGGGTCCGGGTTTCGAGGCTGAGGCCGTCACGGGCGAGCACATCGACCGTTTCCAGCGGACCCTCAGGGACGCGACCGTCAGGCGAACCGGGACGGGGTACTCCGAGCACAGCATCTTCTCGTACATCTCGGCGCTCAGCCAGGTCTTTCGCTGGGCGGCCGATTGCGGGTATGTTCGGGTCAATCCCGTGGCCACCTGTCACCGGATGCGGGCGACGAAGAAGAAGGTCCACATCTACTCCCGCGATGAGATCACCGACATCCTGGATACGGTCCGGGGCAACCGCGACAAGCGGATCATGGCTCTGGGCTGGCCGGATGGGGCGGGCGTGCTGCGGTGGACGGGCTTCATTCTGGTCGCTCTGACGGGTCCCCGGATCGGCGAGATCTGGAATCTCCGTTGGGACGACATCGACCTCGAAGAGGGGATCATCCGCATTCAGGCCCGGCCGGACAGGGCCGGGGAGTACTGGCGGTGGGGCGCCAAGGGTCGCAACGAGCGGCAGGTGCCGATGTCGGACGATCTGTGGGCGTTGCTCTGCCGGTTCAGAACAGTTGCCCCCTGGCGGTATCCGTTCCTGAAGCGCCGAACCTGCGAGTCCATGCAGGCTCGGATCGGCCAGCTCACGGAGGCCCAGCGCAAGTACCCCTATCACAACTTTCACAGGGAATTGCAGTTGATCCTCGAGGTGACGAACGCCCGTCGGATCGCGGCTCACGCCGAGCCGATCCGCGAGGGCAAGTTCCACACGTTGCGGAAGAACGCGGCCACGCAGTTGGCCGAGCAGGGCGTGCCGAGCCACTTCTGCCAGGAAATACTCGGACACGCCACTGATCGGCTGACCAAAGAGGTCTACACCTTCGTAGACCAGCGTAAGTGCCTGGACGAAAGCCGTCGGGCATTCAACGCGGCGTCGTACTGATTCCCATACCGTGGGATTCAGTACTGGGCCCGCAAGGATTCGAACCTTGGACCAAGGGATTATGAGTC
>JAAYVJ010000238.1 GCA_012517265.1 Planctomycetota bacterium
CGCCGGTGGTCAGACCGTCGATCCAGGTCTCGTAGATGCGGTTGTCGTCGTCGTTGTAGCTTTCGATGTCGTCGATGACCGCGTACTCCTGCGTACTGAAATTCCAGACGTCGCCTTCGTAGGGGCCCGTGCCGCCGATCTCGTTCACCTTCCAGTAGTAGGCGGTCCCGAAATTCAGCGAAGCAGGCCTGAAGGTGTGCTCCGTCGGGGTGCCGACCAGGGCCAGAGCGTTCCGGTCGGTCCCCAGATAGACCTCGTGCGATTGGGCGTCCCGCCCCGGCCGCCAGTAGAGGTCCGTGTCGAGGGCGACGCCCGTGGCCGCCACCGCCGGCTGCGGCCCTCGCGCCTGCGTCGGCAGATAGTAGAACCGCACTTCACTGAGGCCGGCCTGCGGCGTTACGCCGCCCCAGTTCGTGGCGATCGTCAGCTTGACGTACTTCGCCATCGCGCCGCCGAAATCGACAAAGGTGTTCGCGGCGTACGCCGGCGCGCCGGGAGCCTGCGCGAACTCGGGCACGCCCTCCAACTTGGTCCAGGTCGCGCCGTCCACGGAATACTCGACCGTGACGTCCTTGGCGCCGAAGCCGACGAACGCCTCGACCAACTGGTTGGAGTTCCAGACCCACATTTCATCGAGCTTGTAGACCTTGTCGAACTGATACTGGATCCAACTCGGCAGTGCGCCGGCGCTCATCCACATCTGTGCGAAGTCGGTCGAATGCTGGTCGCTGGCGTTCAGACCGGAGCCATTCACGGTGTTCTGCGGTCCCGCGCCTTGCCCCGAGCTGGACGCGGTGGCGGTCACCCCCGTAATGGGGTAGACGCGGGGCTCGACCGTAAAGGACCAGACTCCGCCCGCGATGACCGTGCTGTCGGGGGCCGCGTTGACCTCGTCGACGCGCCAATAGTAGGTCTGGCCGTATTCGAGCGGGGTCTGCGTCGCATAGGATGCGCCCGCCTGGCCCTGGCTGACCAGGACGCCTTTCGGATCGGCCGCGGTGGCGTCGGCAACGTCCTGCGGGCTCGTTCCCAGATAGACATCGTGCGCCGCGGCGAACTCGCCGGCCGTCCAGCCGAGCACGACGTCGGCGGGCACGTCCGTGGCGCCGGCGGCGGGATTCGGGTCCGTGGCCACGCCGCGAATCAGATCGCCGATCTGAACGTTGTCGATGTGCACGCTTCCCGTCGTGTTGGCGTCGGCGTCGCTGGCAAAGGTCACGCTCCCGATCTTGGTCAGGCTGGGATTGGTGACCGTGCCGACCAGCTTGCCGTTGAGAGTGACGGTGACCACGCCGCCCTCGCCGAGCTCCATCTTCAGGTTGTTGTACTGCCCGGCGGTGGTCTGCGCGTTGGCGCCGCTGAAGGCGACCCAGCCTGCGGCAGGCCAGTTCCCGTCGAGGGAGTTGGCGTATTGCAGGGGCCCGCCGACCCAGGCGTAGACCTCGAGATAGGCCTGGCTCCAGACCGTGTTGCCCAGGGTGACCTGCATGTGGAAGTTGAAGACATTGTCGTTCTTGAAGTCGCAGGAGAACTTGGTTTCCCCCACGACCACGCGGCTGATGCCGCATCGCACCCAGGGCGAGGCCGAAGTGGTCCCGGAGACGAGAACCTCGCCGCCGACGATGGTGGCGTCGACGGTCCCGTCCCTCAGGATCGTCCAGCCGTTGCCCACGTTGCCGTCCGGCCTGTCGAAATCGTCCGCGAAAGGCACTGCCCAGGCGCTAGCTGCCGCAAGCAGGCAGACCAGCAGCCCCAACTCTTTGATCCTGCCCATAGTGTTCCCCTTTCATACAGTGGAGTATCCGATCAGCAAGAACTGAAACAGCGGAAATCGTACGAACGCGACCCCCTCCGCATCCCCTCCACTGCACGCGCACAGAACCACCCCGCGCGCCGCCCACGCGCTTCCGTGAAGAACCCAACCTCGCGACACCACACACCAAACGACGCAAGACCCTTCACCTCCACGACAGCCGCGACAGGCCAAAGCCGATCTGAACAGCCGATAACCTCACTTATAGCAGATC
>JAAYVJ010000022.1 GCA_012517265.1 Planctomycetota bacterium
CGCCGCAGCCCTATAAGATCCCCTTCGGGAGAACTGGGGGCGCGGCATGTCCCCGTTGCCGCGATGTTCCGCGAGGATCGGATCGCCGCCAAAAGGATTGCGGCGGCCAATCTCCTACAGTCGGCGGGGACAAGTGCCGATGGAGGGGAAGAGGGACGGGCAAAGTCCCGTCGGAATTGCGCATTGTCCAAGGGAAGAGGCACGCATGAACATCGCTTTGATCTATGTGGACCAGGATCTGGAGGCGTTCGGGGTTCGGAACATCTCTTCGGCGCTGAAGGCCGCCGGGCACGAAACGAAACTCGTCCTGATGAAGACGAAGGAAGCCGCGTATTCCCAGCAGGTGTTGGACGCCGCCAAGGGGCTCGTCGCCGACTCCGACATCATCGGCATGAGCTGTTTTTCCCGAGCCTCGCAGAAAGCGATCCAGGTGATGGAGCACATGCGGCCGCTGAACAAGGTCACCGTCTGGGGCGGCATTCACGCGACGCTGAACGCCGAGCAGTGCGCCCGGCACGCGGACCTGGTCTGCCGGGGCGAGGGCGAGGAGTTCATGATCGATCTGGCCGAGCGGCTCGACAAGGGCGGCGACTGGCGGGCGGTTCCCAACGCGGTCTACGCCGACAAGGGCCGGCTCGTCGCCAACGAGCCCCGTCCGCTGATCGACAATCTCGACACGCTGCCCATGATGGACTTTTCCCGCGACAACGAATGGCATCTGAATGGCGAGGAGTTCGTTCGGGTCACCGGCGTCTGCGAAGACACCGCCCCGATCGCCTTCAACGGCACGCGAGGCTGCGCCTTTCGGTGTACCTATTGTTCCAACGCCAAGCTCAAGCAGTTGGTCCACGCCAACGGTCGCTACGTCCGCAAGCTGAGCGTCGAGAAGCTGATCGAGCATGCCGAGAAGCTGCGCGAGCGGTTCCCCAAGGCCAAGTGCTTCAACTTCTTCGACGAGGATTTCTGCGCCCGACCGGTGGCGGACATCGAGAAGTTCTCCCGGCTGTACTCCGAGCGAGTGGGCATTCCGTTCGAGTGCATGGTTTCGCCGGTGCAGGTCAATGAAGAGAAGATCCGTTGGCTCGTCAAGGCCGGCCTGTGGCGGATCAACATGGGCGTCGAGAGCGGCAGCGAGCGGACCAAGCGAGAGGTCTACGATCGCCACATGTCCAACGACGCCGTGATGCGGGCCGCGAGGGTCCTCAACAAGTATCCGCACGTCGTCGCGTACTATTTCTTCATCATCGGCAACCCCTACGAGACCCGCGAGGATCTGCTTTCGACCGCCCGGTTCCTGGGCGATCTGCCTGAGCCGTTCTATCTGCGGACGTACAACCTGGTCTTCGTTCCCGGCACGCTGTTGTACGAGATGGCGGTCAAGGACGGCATCATCCAGGGTAGAGAGGACTGCGGTTTCGAGCTGGATTTCGTCGGCGGGTTCAACTACAAGAAGCATGCCTGGAAGAAGTCCAACATCTACCTCAACGGATTGCTCTACCTCATGGCCGGCAAGGTCGCGCGTCGGCGGCTGGGCCTGGTGCCCCGGCGTCTGCTGAGCGTCCTCCTGAAACCCGCCGTGGTGGAGTTCAACGAGAAGCACACGCTGCCCATTCGCGGCCTGATCACGACGAAACTGTGCCTGTGGAAGTTGCGCGGCGCAGTTGCGAAGATCGTCAAGAAGGTGCTGAAAGACCCGCGGGTCATCTACGGCGTCGGCAAATAGTCGACTCCGTGGGGATTCGTCGCGGCGTTTTCGACCCCCGCGCAGACGTAGGTTCCACCGTCGGCGACCGTCCGGACCGCGGTCAGCAACTCCTCAAGGTCGGCGTCTTTGAGCATGTACCCCTTGGCGCCTGCTTTGAGCATCTTGTCGACGTACTGTCTGTCGGCGTGCATGGACAGGGCGATAACCTTGACGTGGGGCCAGGATTTGCAGATCCACCGAGTGGCCTCCAGTCCGCTGAGCACAGGCGGCATGCTGATGTCCATGATGACGACATGAGGTTGGAGAGTCGCCACCAGTTCCATTGCGCCGTCGCCGTCCTTGGCCTGCCCCACGACTTCCATATCCTGCTGCTGCGCCAGGAACTTGCCCAGCGTTTCGCGGATGATCGTATGGTCTTCAGCAATCACAATCCGTATCATCGGAGCCATCTCTCGTATGAGCCCGGACCCGTTCGTGCGCGGTCGTCGAACCGTTTTTGTGGTTACGCTATGGAGTATATACGTGGGTCGGTTCACCGGAGTGAATGGAATCCGAGAAGAAACCCGGCAAGCGTGGAAGAATGTTCCCCTCGGACAAGCCCGGCGGAACGCATTTCGCCGCCTGCGTCTGGTCTCCGGAGGGGCATCTACTCTTGGTTCGGATCAGCGGCCGGCAGGGGTGCATCGGTCCGCTCGAGCCAGAAGTCGCTGAAGAGCCTCAGGTCGTCGAGATCGACGCGATGGTTCGTATCCAGGTCCGTCGCTGCGTCCAAGCCGTTGGAATCCGTCTGGGGGGACGCGCCCCACTGCGAAGCGAACACCGCGAAATCCTTCAGGTTGACCACCCGGTCGGCATTGAGATCTCTCGTGGGGACGTGGTGGAAGAGCAGCGTCTCCAGCGGTACGAACAAGTCGCTCGGGGTGTCCGGAGGGAAAAGACTGTAGTCGTAAAAGCCGATCTCGCAGGATCCGGTTTGGAGGGCATGGTAATCTACGATGAACCAGTCGCCAGGCACGGCGTCGCGGAAACGGCGATCCCCGCCATGGAATGTGTTCACGAAATCAACGCCTACGCTGAAGGGATCGACCACGAACCACGCCTGGGCGTCGCTGCCTGCTTCGTAGCGACATGAGTCCGGATAGTTCCACCATTTGTCGCCCGTCCCACGCGGTTGCAGCTCGCCGAATGCGCTGTCCTCCTGGCTCATGATCAGACCGCCGCCGAACTGCACGGCTTCATCGGAACGGATGATGATCGTCAGACGCGTTCCCACCATGATGTCGCGAAAGACGGTGGGGCCGTTCGAATCGACCACTTCCAGAGGAGTTTTTTCATCATAGCAACAGACGACAGGCCAGACTCCTGCCCATGTTGCCGTAGCCAAAACCGCGACGGCGGCCAGCACGAAGACCGTTCTCACAGATAGCATCCTCGATGAATTTCCGCCACTCCTCGGCTTGAGCCCACTCTCAAGCCCACCCATCCACGGGCAGACCAACATCTGTCAATTCCAAGTTCAGAATAGCATTCTTTCGGCCTTATGTCAACCTTGGCAAATCCACCGTGGGGGCTGGGGCGGACACAATCCCACAAAGTGCTTGTAAGTTTACCCCCAATTCCTGGAGGTGAATAGGTCCTTTTGCCGATAGGGCGGGATTGGGAGGACCGCCCACTGTCGGTTGGTTCTCCCTGAGGGGGGCCTGGGACCGTCGCAGGTCTCGTGCCGTGCCATGAATGCCGATTATAGGACGCACATCGATTCGATGAATGCCTCCCAGATTGCCCTGTTTGCCAACAGATTCCAACGGCGTGACAGTTTCGCGAATGATTCTCCCAAAAACTGAGCAAATCGTGGCGAAAAAAGTTGACTAAGTGGGAAGAAGTGGTATAATCTCCCTTAATGAAATGACCCAGTGGGATTGATGCCATGCTCTTATTAACAGGGGAGTACCAGCACGTTGTCGATGGCAAGGGGCGGGTGCTCATCTCCAATAAGCTCAGGAATCAGATCGACGTCGATCTGCATGGCGCAAATTTCTACCTGGTGTTCGGGGCCAACGGGATCTTGTGTCTGTACCCGGAGAAGTGCTTTGAGCAGCTTGCTCTGTCGGTGGCGCCGGGGGCCACGGCCCCCGATGAGGCGGTCGCTTTCGAGCGAATCAGCTTCGCCCTGGCGAGCAAAATCGAGTTGGACAATCAAGGCCGGCTGCTGTTGAACGAAAGGCTTCGCAAGCGGGCCGGCCTCAAGGAAGACATCACGCTGGTCGGTGTCAGGGACCACATCGAGCTGTGGAACACAGAGGACTGGGAGCAGTATCTCAGCGATCACATGACCCAGTACCAGAAGCAGATGACCCAGGCTCGCCAGCTCGTGATGCGACAGCAGAACAAGGAATCGTGATCGCTGCGTTGGAGGCAACATGGCAGGGATGGATCCTCATTGTCAAGTCGTGAGCCAGAGTCTGGCCGGAGAGCGGCCGATGGACGAGCAGACGGGCCTGTCGATGGCCGTCCTGGCCGACCGGCTGGAGCGGCTCAAGCAAAGCAGCAACCTCTTCGCCGGTGTGATGTTCTCTCCGTACGTTCAGAAGATGCAGCGTCGCGCCGAAGCGGTCGCGGTCAATTAGTCAAGAAGCGTTGGGGTCAGCCCCCCGGGCGTGGAGACGTCCGGTCGCAAGGGCGCAGCCCATGGATGCGGCGGTGGAACACTCCCAAGTAGAGCATGTTCCGGTCCTTGCGGGCCCTTTGGCCGAACAGATAAGCTGTCCTCAGGACGGGGTGGTGGTCGATGCGACCACCGGACACGGAGGTCACAGCTTTCTGTTCGGGAGTCGGCTCGGGCCGGCCGGGACGCTGATCGGACTGGACTTCGACAGCAACTCCCTGGATCGGGCCCGGCAACGGTTGGAGGGCCTTGCCTGCAAGGTCGTTCTGGTCAAGTCGAATTTCTCCCGGATCGCCGACTGTCTGGGCGAGTTGGGCGTCAGGGGAGTGGATCTGATCGTCGCCGACCTGGGGCTGTGCTCGGCCCAGCTTGTCGACAACGAAATCGGGCTGAGTTTTCGAACGGATATGCCGTTGGACATGAGAATTGACGAAAGCCTGGAAACAACGGCTGCCGATATAGTCAACGGGTACGACGAGAAGTCGTTGGCCGATCTGATTTTTCAGTTCGGCCAGGATCGCGCGTCGCGGCGCATCGCGCGGTTCATCGTCGAGCGACGAAGACGCGAGCCCATTCGGACCACGGGGCAACTGGCGTCGGTCGTGTGCAGTGCGTTACGAGCGCCGGACAGGAAATACAAGCCAAGGAAACACCCGGCCACCCGAACGTTCCAGGCCCTGCGGATTGCCGTCAATCACGAGTTGGACAACCTGCACGAACTGTTGACCTCGGCGCCGGGATTGTTGAAGAAGGACGGTTTCGCCGCCATCATCAGCTTCCACAGTCTGGAAGACGGCATGGTGAAACGAGACTTCAAACAGAATGAAAGCGATGGGGTGTATCGGATTGTGACCAAGAAACCCATCACGCCGGGCCCGGAGGAGATCGCGGCCAACAACCGGGCCCGCAGCGCAAAACTGAGAATCGCACAGAAGGTCTGACGGCGTCGGGCCAAGAGGTCGGGCCGGTCTGTGACGGAACGGATGCAACGGTAGAAACGGAGTGGAACCATGACGTCGGATGCCAAGATCGGGTTGTTGCTGGGGTTGGTCTTCATCTTTGTGATTGCCTTCATCATCAATGGCTTGCCGAATCTCAAGCCCCAGCAGGCCACGCACGCCGACGTGCCGATCGTGGTGGGTTTCTCGGATGAGCAGGGCATGGGGATCATCGGCCAAGCCCGGGGCGAGGAACCCCAGGACGCCAATCCCGTCCACGACGCCCGGGGACTGGCCGCCGCAAACCCCTCCCCAGTCGATCAGCCGGCCCCCAGCACGGTCGAAACGCCCGCGCCGGCCCCCCAGGTGACCAGCAACCAGGACGTTCGATACGAGACCTTCTTGCCGGGAGGCGATCCCGGGTCGCAGCGGGTCGAGGATTCTCAACCTCGGATGGACAATGCGTTCGCTCGAATCGGGACTCTCCTGAACCGGTTCACCGCCGGCGCACAGGGGCAGACGACCTCCACGTTCGACATGTCGACGGAGCAGCCCGCGGCGGTCGAGTCTGAGCCGGTTGTGCAGATGCCGCAACCCAAGCCCGACGTGCGACCGGCCGAAGCCGCGGCACGCGCCGCCGAGCAGCCCAAGCCCGCCGCAGCCACACCCGCCAAGACCGTCGCGACGCCCAAGCCCATCGTCGGCAAGATCTACACCGTGGGCGAAGGCGAGAGCCTGTCCACGGTCGCCAAGAACGTCTACGGCGCGGAGGAGGGCAACCGATACGTCAACATCAATCGGATCTACGAGGCGAACAAGGACATCCTGCCGTCGAGAGACGAGGTCGTCGCCGGGCAGAAGCTGATCATCCCGCCGCTGCCCCAGCCGACGGTCAATCCGAACAAGCCGTCCGACGTCTTGTCGCAGGAGCTGTTCGAGAAGGTCGAGACCATCGCCAAGCGTCCGGTTTCGCAGACGCCTGCGTCGACGACGCAGCCCGCCGCTCCGATTGCCAGTGCGACCAGCCGATGGTACACCGTTCAGGACGGCGACAATCTCTGGAAGATCGCCTCGTCGCAGCTCGGCGCTGGGGCTCGGTACGACGAGATCGCCAAGCTCAACCAGGATCTGCTCAAGAACGGGGAGAAGCTCAAAGTGGGCATGAAGATCCGGCTTCCTTTGAAGTGAGCCGGTTGTCAGAACATGGGATCACGGCTGAGTCTGGTTCTGGTGGTGTTCTTCTTCGCGGCCACGCTGATCGTGGCCGTGTATTTGCGCGGAGCCAATCACCGGGTGTTCTACACGATCCGCACGTATAAGATCGAGCAGGGCCGGCTCCAGCAGGAGCTCTGGCAGAAGCAGCTTCGCGTCGAGAGCCTGATCAGTCCCACTTCGATCTCCCGGCGCCTGGAGGAGTGAACGAAACCCGGTCCGCGTTCCGCGGGCAGGCACAGATGTCCCGTCCGTCCCGTGAGTCCCATGGTCCCATAGGGCGGATCGGACAGACAGGACCCCTCGGACGGGTTCTCAGGAGTGTTCGCAGCCTATGCAATCCGACAATGCCGGCAAGGAAGTCCGCCACAGGGCGATTTCGACGGGGAACGACCGCGAGCTCAAGACGATCGTTGTCATCATGTCTCTCGTGATCGTCGCGTTCTTCGCGCTGGCGGGGCGTTGCTTCTACCTTCAGCGCGACATGGCGGACTACTACGCCGAGAAGTGCCTGATCCAGCAGAGATCCTACTTGCCCTTGCAGCCCCAGCGAGGGGTCATCCTGGACACCCGTCACCGCGTCCTGGCCGCCAGCAACCAGATCCGCACGATCTTCGCCGAGCCGCGGATCATCCAGGATCCGAAGGAAACCGCCACCCGTCTGGCGCCCATCCTGGACATGGGGGCCCACGAGATCTGTGGGCTCATCGTGGACAGCAACAACCCGGGTTACGTCGTTCTGAAGAAGGACGCGACGATCGCCGAGTGCGACGCGGCGCGCCAAGTCTATGGCATCGGCGTCGAGTACGATTGGCGGCGTCAGTATCCCATGGGTCGGCTGGCGGCGCACATCGTGGGCTTCACCAGCCGGGACAACTACGGCCTGGCGGGAATCGAGTACACCTTCGACCGCGATCTGCGGGGCAGGGGGGCCAAGCACACGTTCCTGGTCGACGTCAAACGCCGCCCGCTGGCGTTCTGTTTGGCCGATGAGCAGGACGATAACGACGCCCCCATTCACGGCGCGGGGATCGTTCTGACGCTGGACGCGACCATTCAGCAGTTCACCCGCGATGCTCTCTACCGACAGTACAAGGAGTATGAGGCGGAATCGGCCGTGGCCATGGTGGCCGACCCGGTCACCGGCGAGATTCTGGCCATGGTGACGTTGCCGGATTTCGATCCGGCCCAGACCGCCGAGACGGCCCAGAAGCACCCTGAGATCTTCACGAACCGCCTGCTCACGGAGCAGTACGAGCCGGGCAGCATCATCAAGCCGATCGTCGCGGCCATCGCCCTGGACACCAGGGTCATGAACCGCTATGAAACGATCTTCTGTGAGAACGGCAACTACCACGGCAAGGGATTCGGCCACATCGGCGAATACCGCCGGGGCTTCGGCGATCTGACGCTCCGCGAGATCCTCATGAACTCCAGCAATATCGGCATGGCCAAGATCGGCCAGCGGCTTGGCGTCACCCGCCTGTACGAGGGACTGACCCTCTTCGGTTTCGGACGCAAGGTCGGCATCGAGCTGCCGGGCGAGGCCGAAGGACAGCTTCGGCCGCCCGGCCAGTGGACCGGCTACAGCATCACGCGTATCCCGTTCGGCCAGGAGATCTCGGTCACCGGCCTGCAGATGTTGCGCGCCTTCTGCATGCTCGCCAACGGCGGGCATCTCGTCCATCCGTACATCGTCAAGTCGCTCGTCCGGTCCGACGGAATGACGGTGGACATGCGGCCCTCGACGCTTCGCGTCGGCTATGTGATCAAGCCGGACGTGGCGCGATGGGTGGTGCAGGACGCGATGACCGCGGTCGTCAACGACCCCAAGGGCACCGGCGCCAAGGCCAAGCTCGCCAAGTGGACGGTCTTCGGCAAGACGGGCACCGCCCAGATCGCCAAAGACGGCGTCTACCTGGACAAGGCCTACGTCGCCTCGTTCATCGCCGGGGCGCCGGCCTCCGATCCGCGGGTGGTCGTGCTGATCTCGATCCGCCGGCCCAACGTGGCTCTCAAGAAAGGCTACACCGGGGGCACCGTCGCGGCTCCCGTGGCGGCTGTCATCCTCGAAAAGACGCTCACCTATCTGGGCGTCCCGCCGGAGGGCTCGCCGGAGGCGGCCGCGGTCGTCGCCGGGGCTCGGCAGGCGAAACCGTATTCCGAAGAAGAGGACGACAACTCCTGGTGAGCAAGGCCTTTCCGGCTATTCTCTTCAACGACGTAGGCGGCCCGCCGGGACCGTCGGCTTCGGTTCCCATCCGCCGGTTTTGGGGCTGGCGGTCTGTGAGGAATCTGGTACACTGCTTGCTTTTGACGCGCTGTTTGACTGGGCAGGAATAGAGAGACCGGATGGCCAGGATCATCTATGCGGTGGCGGGTGAGGGGTTCGGGCACGCGAGCCGGGCGCATCTTATCGGGCAGCGATTGCTCGACGCCGGGCACGACGTGATCTTTGCCACGTCGCACCGGGCGCTGCTATATCTGCGCGAGTGCTTCGGCCCGCGGGCCAAGGAGCTCTTCGGCCTGACGTTCGACTACAGCAAGGGCTACGTCGCCCCGGTCGCGACGGTCTGGAAGAACCTCTGGCAGTTTCCGCGCGGACGCCGGGCCAACAAGCAGCTCTTCACCCAGGTGTACAAGCCCTTCCATCCGGATCTGGTGATCACCGACTTCGAGCCGTTCAGCGCCTGGTGGGCCTGGCGGAACCGAGTCCCGTTCCTGAGCGTCAACAATGAGCACACCCTGATCTTTTGTCGGCTGGAGCACGACCTGCGGAACGTCGTCCAGCGGGTTCTGGCCGGATTCGTGACGCGGTTCCACTATTTCGGGGCCCAGGCGTACGTGGTGATCAACTTCTTCCAGGCTCCGGTCAAGACGAACAAGGCGGTGCTGACCCCGCCCATCGTCCGGCGGATCATCACCGAGTTGACGCCGACCGACGCCGGACATGTCACGATCTACTGGACCACCGGCACCGGCGAGGACCGTCTCAAAGACGTGCTCGGGCGGTTCCCCCAGCAGCGGTTCCACATCTACGGCTTCAACAAGCGGCTCGAATGCGGCAACTGCCTGTTCAAGGAGCGATCGACCGAAGGGTTCCTGGCGGACCTGGCCTCCTCGCGGGGCGTCGTCGCATCGGCGGGGTTCTCCCTGATCAGCGAGTGTCTGTACCTCAAGAAGAAGATGTTGCTGCTGCCTTTGGGGGGACACTACGAGCAGCTTCTCAACGCCCACTATGTCGACCGGCTCGGGCTGGGCGTCTGGTCCCGCAATCTGGACGAATCGGCGGTATCGAGGTTCCTCCAGCGGATCGATGTGCCGCTGCCTCAAGACGGCCGCATCCTCTGGCCGGACAACGAGAAGTTCTTCGAGATCTTCCGCGGCGTCCTGGCCGATCTGCCGACCTCCGCCCGCATCTCTCTGTAGGAACCCGTCGCCTGTGGCTCAGTTGCCGATGTAGCCGGCGTCGGCACAGAGTTCCAGGATCGCCCGGCCCAGCGGTGCGGCGTCGCTGCCGCCGTGCTCGCCTCCCACGACCACCACGGCCATTGCGATCTTGGCGCCCCGGCGATCTTCCGCATAGCCGGCGAACCACGCATCTTCCGGGTTTTCCGTGGAGCCGGTCTTGCCGTAGACGGTGACGCCGCGGGCGTACAGGTTGCTTCCCCGGAAGTATTCGTGCGCGGTGCCGCCCGTCTCGTTGACTACCGCGTGCATTCCCTCGGCGACCGTTGCCAGGCTCGCCGGGGAGATCTGGAGGTCCTCCACCGGGGTCTGCGGTGCGGCGGGGTCCAGGAACAGGCGAGGCCTTTTCCACAAGCCGCCGCGGGCCAGAGTCGCGAAGGTGTTCGCCACCTGGAGCGGCGTGACGCGGAAATCGCCGTGGCCGATCCCGAAGAGCCGCCGGTGCCAGGTCTTCAGTGGCGGGATCTGGTCGAACGACGTGATGTCGGTGTACGACGGAACAAGCGTGCTGGCGATCTGGCCCGGGGCCTGGCGGAAGTCCCGCAGCGCCACGCCGGGGTCTGGCGGGACCGGGCAGGGCAGCGGGATCTGGCGTCCGTAGCCGAATCTGAACATCCAGCTCTGGAGCAGCCGGGGTTCGATCCGGTCGGCCAACTCGGCGAAGTAGACGTTGCAACTCCCTTTCAACGCGTTGCGGGCGTTGTTCTCCCACATCCCGTCGTGGCCGGCGTTGTGCTGCTTGAAGATCCAGCAATTGGGCGGTTTGGTCTGCGCCCGGGCCGGGCAACTGATCACCTCCTGCGGCGTGATGGCCCCCGACTCAATGCCCGCGATCAGGACCAGCGGCTTGACCACCGAGCCCGGGGGGAACAGATCGTTGATCGCCCGGTTGGTCAGGGGCCGGTTCGGATCGTTGACCAGTTTCCCGTAGTCGTACCGGACGGTGTTCAGATCGTAGGTCGGCAGGGACGCCAGGGCCAGGATGTCGCCCGAGTCGACGTCGATCACCGCGGCGGCCATGGGGGCCCGAAAATACAACTTGTTCAACTCAGGATTGGTCAGGCACTGTTCGATCCGCTTCTGCAAGTCGATGTCCAGCGTGAGCTGCACGTCGTGGCCGAACTGGGTTTCGGTTTCGCGGACGAGCTGGTCGTCGATGTCGTAGACGAGTTCCCCGCGCCGGCCGCGGAGGATACTCTCGCAGACGTACTCGACGCCGTCCTCGCGGCCGCAGACCTCGTCGCCCAGATAGCGGAAGAGGGGGTCGTCTTCAAAGAGTTCCTTGTCTTGCTTCTGCGCCGGGCCGACCCAGCCGATGGTCTGGGCGGCGGCGCTGCCGTATGGGTACGAACGATAGCCGGTGGGCAGAACCTGCACGTCGGCGATGTCGCGGAACTCGATCTGGGCGGCGAAGACGTCGTCCTCCGTCTGCAGGGTCGCGACGGCCAGGTCCCACTTCACCTCCGGGATGTCGTCGACCTGGGCGATCTTCACGCATCTGGTGTTCGGATCGGGGAACTGCCGCTCCAGGTCCGCCATGGCCTCCGGGAACGGAACGCTGACCCGGCTGCCGTATTTTGCGATCAGGTTCGGATCGTATTCGCTCCGGGCCCATCGCACGTTGCTGCGGCGCTTCCAGACGCGATCGTTTTGGATCTGGAGCGCGGTTTCGATCTGCTCGCGGGCGATGCCGAACTGCGAACACTCCTCCATCACGCGGTTGAGCTGTTCG
This sequence comes from Planctomycetota bacterium, assembly GCA_012517265.1. Taxonomy (GTDB): domain Bacteria; phylum Planctomycetota; class Phycisphaerae; order Sedimentisphaerales; family Anaerobacaceae; genus PLanc-01. The sequence continues at coordinate 11,721 of JAAYVJ010000022.1, forward strand.
AGTTTCTCCTCCACTTCGTCCGCGACTTTCTCTCGCGAAGTTCGGGAGTTCTCCCTCCCGGCTTCGAGCATCTTGGCCAGGACGACCCGCTCGTCGAGGTAGCAGCTCAACTGGTAGTTGACGTAGACCTGGAATTTGGGGGTGTCGGCGGCCAGCACGTTGCCTCGCCGGTCGAGGATCTTGCCGCGGAGGGTCTTGAGTTGCTTGGACTCGCTTCGCCGCTCCTTGAGCTTGGCGATCTCGTCCTGAACCGAGGACTCGGCCAGCAGTTGCATCTGCGCCAGCCTCAGCACGCACATCAGCAGCATGGCGACGCATAGGCCGATGAACACCTTGACTCGTTGATCGTACATCCGTGCCGCCGGGACGGTTGCATGGAGTCCGGCAAATGGGCCTAATCTCCATCTTGCCAGACTCCGCTTGTCTAAAAGCGGGGCCCGCGTCCGTACGGGTTCCGACTCTTCCTATTCATATGCATCCACCAGCCTACGGGCAAGGAGAAAAGCGGGCCGAGGATTCCAGAGTACAGAGGCTGCCAGAGGAACAGGATCAGCAGGCTGATCCGGCCGCCCTCGATTCGCAGGGACGCCAGCAGGTAGCTCAGGACGGCCGTTAAGACGCCGATGAAAAAGATCGCGCCGCCCTGGTAGAGGGGACGGCGCAGGGAGAACACCCGCTGAACGTCGGGCAGCAGCGTGCCGAACAGGCCGAAGCTGAGGATGCGGGGACCCATCACCCCGCCGATCGGGGCGATCAGATCCGCGATGAACCCAATGGCGAAGGACGTGATGACCCCGTCGGTCGAGTTGCAGCGGGAGCCAAAGAAGACCAGGAGGATCAGCAGCAGGTCCGGTTTGACGCCGCCGCCGATTCGCAAGACATCCATCAGAGTGGCTTGCAGGAGCGAGGCCGCGAGCACCAGTACTGCAAACCGAATCCAACGCATTCAACCACTCCATGGAAACACGGTTCGACGCTCCCCGAGTCGGCCCGCGGACTGTCACCGGTGCGACACCGGGACGACCACCACGGCCACCTCACGCAGGCCGGCGATGTCGCAGACAGGCGTCACCGTGATGTCCCAGAACATCGGGTTGTCCTGGGATCGAACGCACTGTTCGACTCTGCCCGCGATGACGGCCGAGCCGAGACCCTGTGACTTCTGCACGTAGACCGGATCGTCCTTGTTGACGGGATTGCCGTCTACCTTGACCAGCGGGATCCGGGCCTTTCCGCCGCCCAGTCCCTCCAGGAACGGCCGCACGCTCAGGTTCCCGATGCTCACCGGGATGCCCGACTCTCGCGGGGCCTTCGGATCGCGCGGCGCGGTGAGGAGCCGGACCTTGGCGGTCGCGGCGTCCACGCTGGAGATCGTGCCGATGACGCTCTCGCTCTGCGCGACCGTCCCCTGCTCGCCCAGGCTCAGGACGAACTGTCCGACGGCCAGGCCGTGATCGGTTCCCCGGCGGATGATCAGTTCGTCGCGTCCCTGGCCGGCCCCGACGATGACCGGCGCCAGCAGGGTCGGAAGGTCCTCCCATCCCGGCTTGGCCGTCAGGTGCGACAGCAACGCGTTCTGCCTCTCGGCCTCGTGGAGCTTCGCCTGCAGATTGGCCATCACGGTCTGGATGTCCCGGTGATTGGCCAGCAGATCCCTGTACTCCTTCTCGGTGACGCCGTGGGGCAGGGCGACTTCTTCCCGGGCCGCCAGCGTCAAGTCGCGCCCGGCCGCCAGGGGCCAACTGAACACGCGAGCGTACGTCAACTGCAGTCGGTCGCTCGCCTTCTGCGGCACGGCGAACAGGAACAGCAGCCCGATCCCCATGCCCCAGGTGAAGAGCACTCCTCTGGACAAGTTGGCCCGCCTTCGTCTCATGATTCCAGTCTGCCGTTCGAACCGGCCCCCCAGGATCCCCCTGCGCCGCGAGGGTGGCGACGACCGCTAGTCGTACCCGCGGTCGCTGTGGTCCATGGTGTCCTTCCAGATCTCCAGGTTTTCCAGGTACACGGCGGTGCCTCTCGCGACGCAACTGAGCGGGTCCTCGGCGCGGAAGACCTTCAGGCCGGTGGCGTTGGCCAGCACGCTGTCCATGCCGCGAAGCAGGGAGCCGCCGCCGCAGATGCAGATGCCGTTGTCGATCAGGTCCGCCGCCAATTCGGGCTCGGCCCGTTCCAGCGTTCCGGTGACGGCCTCGATAATGGACGCCACGGGATCTTTCAGAGCCTCGCGGATCTCCTCGCTCGTGATGACGATCTTACGAGGCAGGCCGGAGATGGTGTCACGGCCCGCGATCTCCATCGTCAATTCCTGCTCCAGCGGGGCGGCCGAGCCGATGGCGATCTTGACCTTCTCTGCCCGCGCTTCGCCGATCAGCAGGTTATAGGTGCGTTTGAGGTGGTTGATTACCGCCTCGTCCATGTCGTCTCCGCCGGTGCGGATGCTCGTCGCAGTGGCGATGTCCGCCAAGCTCATGATGGCGACCTCGGTGGTGCCGCCGCCGGTGTCGACGATCATCGAGGCGGTCGGCTCCGTGATGGGCAGCCCCGCGCCGATGCCGGCGGCCATGGGCTCGTCCACGAGGTACACCTTGCGGGCGCCGGCCCGCTCGGCGCTGTCGATGACGGCCCGTCGCTCGACGGCGGTGATGCCGCTGGGCACCGCGATGACCACGCGCGGGCTGACCAGCCGGCCCCGGCCGTGGACCTTGCGGATGAAGTAGTGGAGCATCGCCTCGGTGACTTCGAAATCGCTGATGACCCCGTCCTTGAGGGGACGAATGGCGGTGATGGAGCCCGGGGTCTTGCCGAGCATCTCGCGTGCGACCAGACCGACAGCCTCGCCGTTGTTCAATACGGTGTTGGTTCCCTTGCGAACCGCCACCACAGACGGCTCATTCAGGACGATCCCTTTGTCACGGACACAAACCAGCGTGGAGCAGGTACCTAGATCGATACCCATATCCATACTGAAAAAGCCAAGGATTGAGTCCAACAGCACAGGCGACTCCTTTCTCAGTTTGCCATTGGATATTTTGAGTGCCGTTTGACGGTATCGTCAAGCGAATTCCGCTAGGGCATTCCAAAAATCGTCCCGTAGCGGGCGTGGCACGCAAGAGCGACGTAGGCCGTCGTCGCCAGGACGACCCCGAAAGCCACGGCCAGGATGGCGGTGTAGAGATTGCTGGGAGGGGAGATCTTGCCCCCGCGGGGTTGAGGCATCGGACTCATAGACGAAAAACCTCCTGGCGGCAGGCGACCCTTGTGTCACCGGCCGCTCTCGGCTTACAGATTCGTTGCGACGATGTCACCGGCTCGGGGCTCCAGGCCCTGCTGCACTGTCTCGAGGATGCCGACGGCCTTGTCCGGCCCGACCTCGAGGATCAGCATGTCTGCCACCCAGCGGTCGCCGCGGGTGATGTGGAACTTCATCTCCTGTCGGACACCGGCGGCCGCACCGATGGAGATCTCGGCCAGCTTGTTCTTGATGTCCACGGCGGTGACTTGGCCGTTCAAGGCGATCGTCCGGCTCGGAATTGCGGCGACCGCCGCCGGCTGCACGGGCTGAACGCCCGTCGGCCTCGGGGCTACGGTCGTCGGCGTCTTGGCGGCGATCCGTCCGTACTGCTGCAAGTACTGATTGAGCTTGGCCTCGACGTCCTGGTTCTCTTCCGTGAGCCGACGCACCTTGGCCTCCAACTCGGAGATCACGGCCATCCGCTCCAGGAGCATCTGATTGGTCTCGTCGAGTTCCTTCTTGCGATTGGCCTGGTCGGCCTGCAAGGAGGCGACCTGCGCCTGGGCGGCCCGGAACAACTCGGTCTGCTTGGTGGCCAATTCATTGGCCTGGGTCGCGGTGGCCCGCTGCTGCTGATTCTCGCCCATCAGGACGTTGTTCTGCCGCTTGACGTCGTCGATCTGGGCGACCAGTTCCTTGTTCTTGGTGTCCAGGTCGGTGATCTGAGCGTTAAGCTCGGCCTTGAGCGCCTCGGTTGCCGCCTTCGCTTCCTTCAACTCCTCTTCCGCCGCGGCCTGCGAGGCCCTGGCCGACCGGAGATTCTGCTGAAGAGTCTTGGCAGTGTCCTTCTCGTTGTTGGCGTTGGCGACGTACGTCACCACGATGCCGCACAGGAAGATCGAAAAGACGGTCAGCAAAACGATCAGAACCTTGGTAAGCGTGCTCAAGACAGGCTCCTTTCACGAATCAGCTCTATCACATCTGCATGGTATAATTTTACGCTTCTACCGGGGTTAGGTCAAGTCATTTTTCCTAAATAGCCCAGATAGAAACCGTTACAGACGCGATGGAGCCAGCCGAGGGGGCAGGTCCGTCGGGCCGTCAGCGGCCGAGCCGGCCGGCGGAGGCCCGAAGGACCGCCTTGGCCGCCGAGAGGCGGACCACCTTGGAGGAGTCCTGCAGGAGAGGGGGAAGGTACTTATAGGTCTCAGCGGTTGCGACCTCGCCGATCGCCATGGCCGCGAGCATCTTGATCCGTTCCTGGCTCTGCTCGTCCAGGCCGGACAGGAGATTCTTCTCGAAAACGGCCAGGATTTCCGCCTCGCCGATCCGATCGCCCAGCCTGCCGAGCTGCTCGGCAGCCGCCAGCCGAACCTCCGGGACCGGGTCGTCCAGCATCGTGGTCAGGGCGTTCTTGGCCTCGGGGGTTGCCAGGGCGCCCATGGCTCGGATCCCCATGACGCGGTCGTCCGCGTATGCGCTGATCAGCCGGGTCCAGAGCTTAGGGTAGATCGCCGGGTCCTTGAGCATCGCGATCGCCTCGGCCGCCTGGGTTACGACCTTATCGGACGAGTCGGTCCGCCGCAGGGTCCAATAGAGGTAGCGGATGCCGTCCTGCCTGCCGCTCTTTCCCAGGAGCAAGGCGGCGTTGGCCCTCAAGGTCTGGTCGTCGCTGGCGATGGAGCTGCACAGGACCTTGTAGTAGTCCTCGTTGCCCAAACGCCAGACGGCGTAAGATGCGGCCAGCACGACGTTGGGGTTGGGGTCCTTCAAAAGGCCGATAATCTCGTTTTGGGCCAGGCTGTATTGCGTGTCGCCCACGGCCAGCGCCGCGGCGAACCGGACCGGGACCACCTCGTCGGCCAGCAGCTTCTGGACCTTGGGCATCAGGCGGACATCCCGGGTCGTGGCGACCACCTCGATCGCATTGGCTCGGATCTGGGGATTGGGGTCGGACAGCCCGTCCGAGACGATCTGCCGGGCCTGGACTTGCGGGTCCTCGGCCGACGTGGTCGCAGGGGCCTTGCCCGCCGGGGGCGTCAGCAGCGGCACGGAGCGCGGTTGTGCCGTCTGCTCGCAACCCAAGACCAGCAGCACGACGAAACCACACAACACCGCCTCAAGAAACCGGCCGATCCCAGACATCGCACACCTCATGAGAGGAGACTCCCGAAAAACCCGAAGTTGGAAATCCGCAACAAGCTCCAATGCCCGAAATCCGAGACTCGAAACGGTCCAGCACCGGAGCCGCGGCAGCGTTTCGGTCGGTTCGACCTTGGTCATTTGGATTTGTTTCGGATTTCGTGCTTCCAAACGCCCGGCGACTTACGCCGTCTTCGCCTTTGTTCTTCGCCGTCCGGCCACTGGCGGCCAGAGAAGCGCTGTGGCAAAGACTCCCGCACAGCCGTTGGCGAACCACTCGCCGTGCCGGCTGTAGAATGTCACCCGGTCATCTATCGGCAATCGGTCCACGAACCATCCAGCCAGAGCGGTGCGATTCATCGCTTTGAGGGGGAATCCCTCGCTGGCGGCCTGGTACCCATCTCGGATCCGGCCGGTCGATTCGATCAGGCAACTGATCCCGGTATTCACGCTGCGGACCACCGCCAGGCGGTTCTCGACGGCGCGGAACGCGCAGATCGCGGCGTGCTGGGACAACTCGCTGCTGGGGGTCACCCGGCCCTCGGCCTCGGGGAACCGCACGAACCAGCCGTCGTTGCTGATGTTGACCAGCCAGTCGATTCGCTTGTTGCCCTCCTTGTCTAGGGCGAAATTCCGCCCGACGTAGGGGATGGCGTCCTCATAGCAGATGATAGTCCCGAATCGCCAGGGGACCCGGCCCGGCGGCTGAGGGGAGGCCCCGTCCTCCGTCTTCTGTTCTCGGTCCTTTGGGAACATCTCGAACACCGTGTAGTGCGTGCCGCGTTCGAGCGTGTACGTGGGGTTGTACCCCTCGGGGAAGAGCTCCTTGAGCAGGTCGAACAGCCAGGGGAACCGCTGGCGGAAGGGGATGTACTCGCCGAAGAGCACCAGGTGGATCTTGTCGTAACGGCTCGGATCTCGGCTCCCGTCGGGATGGTAAAAGTAGGCGGAGTTGAAGCTGGCCAGGTAGGGCTCGCCCCGGCGGTCCTGGCGGATCTCCATGCCGTAGGCGCCGACGAGCAACGCAGAACCCGTGTCTTTGGCGTGTTCGCACAGCGCCTTGTGGAAGGCCTTGTCCTCCGCCAGGAAGGTGTCGGCGTCCTCTTCGTGGGAGCTGCGAAGGTGGGGCCAGAGCTCCGGGTCGAGAATGCCCTGGACCATCGTCTCGGGCCAGAGGATCAGTCCGGCCCCCGCGGCGGCCGCGGCTTTGCTGCTGACCATGAGTTCGTCGAAGAGCTTGCCGCTTTCGCTGAAGCTCTGCTTGACAGACTGGGGCACGTTCGACTGGAGCGAGCCGACCAGCGGCCCGTCGGCGACGTGCTCCGGCGTTTCCCGGAGTCGCCACTGGCCGTACAAGATCGTCCCGGCGAGAACCGCGCCTGTCAGCGCGAAACCCGCGGCGAGAGGACGTGAAGCGTGAAGCGTGAGGCGTGAGGCGTCGGAACCCGGCCCTCGCTTCACGAGGTACGCTTCACGCTTTACGATCAGATCCGCGAGGAGTCCATTGACCATGGCGACAACGAAGGAGATGCCCGCTGTGCCGACCAGGTCGGCCACTTGGATGATCGCGAGGTGCTTGTATTGGCTGTGGCCCAGGAACCGCCAGAAGAAGCCGCCCAGGGGGAAGCCCTGGGCCCGTTCCCACCCGGCCAGCAGGATCGGCAGCGCGATGAACAAGGGGATCCGCGCCTGGCGGGCCGCCCGCACCGCCAATGCCGGCAAACCCCAGAACAGCGACAGATACAGACCCATCCCAAGCCAGCCGAGGGTCGTGATGGGTTCGATCCAATACAGATTGCCCAGCCAATAGAGGAACCCGACGACGAACGCCCAGAAGGCCACGCTGCGAGTTCTGATGTGTGGCGAGCAAGCGAGAACGAACGGCACGAACGCCACCCAGGCCAGAAACGACCAGCCGATCGGGGGCTGAATGACCGTCAGGAGCAGGGCGCTGGCGGCGAA